>JAEHDN010000098.1 GCA_016880395.1 Candidatus Eiseniibacteriota bacterium | reverse complement strand
TTTAGAGAAGCCGCCTCAGCGCCAAAAATGCGGGGAGGGCCCTGGCCGACGCGCCTGCGCCGCGCGATCGACCCGCTCGCCCTCGCGCTCGTGGCGCTCGCGATCGCGGTGCGGCTCTGGGGCGTCGCGGACCGACTGCCCGACCCCACGCTCGGGATCAACATCCTCGACGACTCGGTGGTCGAGGAGACCGACCGCACCACGATGGGGCGCGCCTGGATGATGTGGGGGGGCGGCACCCGGGACTTCGACTTCAATCCGCACACGGGCGGGTGGCCCGCCTTGAGCTTCTACGTGGCGCTAGCCCTCCAGATGGTCTTCAAGGCGTCCTGGGCCGTGTCGCATCCCGGTGGGAACGCGAAGGACTTCGCCGAGTTCTTCACCACCCACGTCCACCAGGCCTTCCTGCTCGCGCGGATCGCCGGTGTGATCATCGGGGCCGCCACCGTGTTTCTCACGTATCGCCTCGGCACCCGGCTCGCGGGACGCGAGGTCGGAGCCGTCGCGGCGCTCTTCCTCGCGCTCAATCCGCTCCACATCCAGACCTCGCAGCACGTCGCCGATCCCAACCTCCTCGCGCTCGTCTTCGTCCTCTTTGCCGCGCTCGCGATGGCACGGGTCGCCGAGGGAGGCTCGCTGCGCGATTCGGCCGTGGCCGGGGCGATGATCGGCCTCGCCGGAGCCTGCAAGTACGTCCCGCTCGTACTGGTCGTCCCGCTCGCGGTCGCCCACGGCCGGGACTTCTTCAAGAGCCGGGCATACGGGGTCGCGCTCCTCGCCATGGCGGCCGGCCTTTTCGTGGGGTCGCCGTTCACGTTCCTGGACTGGAGCACCACCCTGCGCGACATCACCACGCAGCGGAGCGCGCTCTTCTCGGACTGGGTCGGGCAGACCGCCTTCCCGTTCTCGCTCCCGACGTACATCGCGGTGTCGCTCCCCCACGTGATGGGCTGGATCGCCTATCTGCTCGGGCTCGCCGGCATGGGCTTGCTCTGGCAACGGGGAACGGCGGCCCGCGCGGTGGCCCTGATCCCGGGCGTGATGGTGCTCGCGAACGGCGCGCTCAAGGCGGCCCAGGAGCGCTATATGCTCGTGGCCATCCCGATGCTCTTCATCGCCGCGTCGCTCGCCGTCTGGGCGGCGGGTCGATGGGTGGCGGAGCGCGTGGCGGTGCGCCGCGCGGCCATCCTCGCGCCGGCGCTCCTCGCGCTGACCGCGCTCGCCTGGCCACTGCCCGAGTACGTGGGTCTTCGCCGCGCGCTGGCACTGCCCGACACGAGGCATGTGGCGAGGCGGTGGGTCCTCGAGAACATCCCGGCGGGCGCTCCCATGGCGGTCGAGCTGTACGGGCCGGTGTTTCGGACCGACGAGCGCTCCATTGTGATCTGGCCCTTCTTCGCCACGCGGACGCCGCTCGTTCGCCCCGCGTACCACTGGCAGTTCCTGGACGGCCTCGAGTACTACCTGACCTCCCAGGAGATCTCACGGCGCTTCGCGGTGGACTCGCTCGCCTATCCGGTCGAGTCGGCGTACTACCGCTGGCTCCACGCGAACGCGCCGGTCGTCTGGAAGAGCGACCCCAAGAGGATGTCGGGCCCGGTCATCGAGATTCGCCGCATTCCATCCCAGGTGAGCACGCGCGCCGAGCGGGACAGCGTGTTCACCGACGCCGTTCCCACGCCCTCGGCCGTGACGCGAGTCGGACTCTGGTGCTGCGACTACGCCGCGCTCTTCGGCCGGCTCAACCAGAACGACCGGGCGGAGGAGTGGGCGGAGCGAGGCCTGCGGGTGGGAGCGGCCAAGATGACGGTGCGGCTCCTCAACACGCTGACCTACGCGAAGCTCAACCTCGAGAAGTATGCAGAGGCGGAGCAGGTGGCGGCGGTCGGCCTGAGCCGCGCTCCGAACGATGCGCTCCTGCACCTCTATCGCGGGATCGCGCTTCAGGAGCTGGAGCGGGAGAACGACGCGCTCGATGAGTTCCGCAAGGCGTACGAGATCTCCCACGACGGACGCGCGCTCATCCACATCGGGCAGGTGCTCGCGGAGCTCCGCCGCTATGACGAGGCGCTCACGGCCCTGCGCCAGATCCCCCCGGGCCATGTGGATCGGTTCTCGGCGGCACGTGAGACGGCGTTGATCCTGATCAATGCTCTGCACCGCCCCGAGGAAGGGCTGGCCGCGCTGCGGGAGGCCGCGGCCCTCTCACCCGACCCGGAGCAGACGGCGCGGATCGACCGGGAGATCGTGCGGATCGAAGGGCTGCTGCGCGCGGAGCGGTGACGCGCGGGCTCAGCCGCGCGGCGCGGCGATGTGAACGCGGCCGGTGCCCTGGGTTGCCCCGAAGCCGCAGAACTCCACCCGGTTTCCGTCGGGGTCGCTGAAGTAGATCGAGCGCGCGCCCCAGAACGGGAACGCGATCGGTCCCTCGACCTCGAGCCCGTGGCGCTCGAGGGCCGCCTTCAGCGCGTCGATGCGCTCGTCCTCCGTGCCGAACGCGAAATGGAGCGGCCCCTTCACGTGCGCGGCGCCGAAGGAGAGCGGGCCGGTCGTGATGCCGATCCGCTGCGATTTCCCCGAGGGCCCCGCCCAGAGCCACGCGAACTTCTCGTTCCCCGCGTTGTCCACGGCCAGGCCGACCACGTCGCGATAGAACGCGAACGAACGCGCCACGTCGCGGACCACGAGGATGACCTCGGAGATGCCCTGGGGTGGACGACCTCCGAGGGCCGGTGGCGCCGCGACGCGCTCCGAGGCAGCGTGAGGCGGCGGGGTTGCCGGCTCGCCGGCGCGCTCGCTCACAGCCCGTACTCCTTCTGCTTCCGATAGAGCGTCCGGAGCCCGATGCCCAGGATCTTCGCCGCGCGCTGCTTGTCGTAGCCCACCGAGCGGAGCGTCGCCTCGAGCGCGGCCCGCTCGATCTCCTGCATCGACATCCCGACCGAAAGGGGCATCGCGGCCGACGCGGGCGTGCTCTGCTGGCGGATCGTGATCGGCAGATCGGATACGTCGAGGAGCCGCTTTCCCTGCGCGAAGATCACCATCTCCTCGATCGTGTTCCTGAGCTCCCGCACGTTGCCCGGCCAATCGTATTCCATCATCCGATCCACGACCCCGCGGGTGACGCCCGTGACCTTCCGCCCGTGCTCGCGGTTGAACTCACGGATGAAAGTCTCCACGAGGGGCGGGATGTCCTCGCGGCGATCGCGGAGCGGCGGCACCTCGAGCTGGATCACGCGGAGCCGGTAATAGAGATCCTCCCGGAACTGCCCGCGCGCCGCCATCAGGTCGAGCCGGCGGTTCGTGGCCGCGATCACCCGCACGTCGACGGTGACCGTTTCGTTCCCGCCGACGCGCTCGAATTGCCTGTCCTGGAGCACGCGGAGGAGCTTCGTCTGGATGGGCGGCGAGATCTCGGAGATCTCGTCGATGAAGAGCGTGCCGCGGTCGGCCAGCTCGAAGCGTCCTTTCCGCTGCTGGTCGGCGCCGGTGAAGGCGCCCCGCTCGTGCCCGAACAGCTCACTCTCGATGATGTTGGCCGAGAGCTCCGCGCAGTGGAGCTTCACGAACCGTTCGTCCTTGCGCGGGGAGAGCCGGTGGATCGCCTGCGCGATCAGCTCCTTGCCCGTGCCCGTCTCGCCGTAGATGAGCACGGTCGCGCGCGTGGGCGCGATCTGGATGACCTTCTCCTGCAGCTCCTGCATCACGCGCGAGTGCCCGGTCAAGTTGGGCACGCGGAGCCGCTGGTCGAGGCGCACCGCGAGGTCCTCGGCGCGGCTCACGAGCTGCTGGTGCGAGAGCGCGCGGCGGATGACCGCGAGCATCTTGTCGCGATTGAG
>JAEHDN010000097.1 GCA_016880395.1 Candidatus Eiseniibacteriota bacterium | reverse complement strand
TACGACGACATCCTCTACGAGAAGGCGGAAGGCATCGCCAAGATCACGATCAACCGTCCCGACGTGCGAAACGCGTTCCGGCCGAAGACCGTGCGCGAGATGATCGACGCGATGGACGAGGCGCGCGAGGATCCCGAGGTCGGCGTCGCGATCCTGACCGGCGCCGGAGACGAAGCTTTCTGCTCCGGCGGCGATCAGCGCGTCCGGGGGAGCGCGGGCTACGTCGGGGACGATCAGGTGCCGCGCCTCAATGTGCTCGATCTGCAGAAGCGCATCCGCGCGCTCCCGAAGCCGGTCATCGCGATGGTCGCGGGCTTTGCGATCGGCGGCGGCCACGTGCTTCACGTCGTGTGCGATCTCACGATCGCCGCGGAGAACGCCCGCTTCGGCCAGACCGGCCCCAAGATCGGCTCGTTCGACGGAGGATTCGGCTCGTCCTACCTGGCGCGGATCGTCGGGCAGAAGAAGGCGCGGGAGATCTGGTTCCTCTGCCGCCAGTACGACGCGCAGCAGGCCCTCGCGATGGGGCTCGTGAACACGGTGGTCCCGCTCGAGCGGCTGGAGGAGGAGACGGTCGCCTGGTGCCGCGAGATCCTCCACATGAGTCCGCTCGCGCTCCGCTGTCTCAAGTCCGCCCTCAACGCCGACTGCGACGGGCAGGCCGGGCTCCAGGAGCTCGCCGGCAACGCGACCTTGCTCTTCTACATGACCGAGGAAGCGCAGGAGGGGCGGAACGCGTACGTCGAGCGGCGGAAGCCGGATTTCGGCAAGTTCCGCCGGCTCCCGTGACCCGGTGACGGATTCCTCCGATGCCGTGACCGATCCGCCGGCCGCGAGCAGCACGGCGGCGCTCTCCACGCCTCCGAGCCGGATCGCGGCCTGGGTCCATGCCTGCCGCATCCCCACGCTCTCCGCCGCCATCGTTCCGGTGCTCGTCGGGACGGTGCTCGCCTGGCGGCACGAGCACTTCGAGCCGGTCACCGCCTTCGCCACCCTCGTCGGCGCGGTCGCGATCCAGATCGGGACCAACCTCGCGAACGACCTCTACGATTTCAGGAAGGGGGCGGACTCCCCGGCCCGGATCGGCCCGCCGCGCGTGCTCCCTCGGGGTTGGCTCACGCCCGACGACGTGCGGACCGGCATGGTGGTGGCGTTCGGACTCGCCACCTCGGCGGGCGCCTATCTCGTCGCGGTGGCCGGCTGGCCCATCCTCGTCGTCGGACTCGGGTCGATCGCGGCAGGCGTTCTCTACACGGCGGGGCCGTTTGCGCTCGCGTACATGGGCCTGGGCGACGTCTTCGTCTTCCTCTTCTTCGGCGTCGTGGCGGTGCTCGGAACGTACTACGCACAGGCCCGCCTGCTGGATCCCGAGGCCTGGATCGCAGCGATCCCGGTCGGCACACTGGCCACCGCGATCCTCGTCGTGAACAACCTGCGCGACATCGACACCGACCGCGCGGCCGGAAAGCTCACCCTGGCTGCGCGCGTGGGGCGCCGCGCCACGCGCGTGGAGTTCGCCACGCTTCTCGCCGCCGCCTTCATCGTGCCCATCGCGCTCTGGGCGCAGGGCCTCCGCTCCGCGTGGGTGCTCCTCCCGCTCGGCGCCACCTCGCTCGCGGCGCGCACGCTCCAGACCGTGTTCGAGCGTGAGGACGGGCCCGGGCTGAACCGTGCGCTGATCGACACCGCGCAGCTCCACATGCTGTTCGGGCTTCTCTTCGCGGCGGGGCTCGCGTTCGGATGAGGATCGAGCGGATCCGCCTCGCGCCCTATGCCTGCCCCTTGCCCACGCCCTGGCCGAGCGCGGAGGGCCCCGTCGCCGTGCGCGAGGGGGTGATCCTCACGCTCGAGGAAGAGGGCGGCCGCGTCGGTCTCGGTGAGAGCGCGCCTTTCCCGGGGTTTGGGCTCGAGACGATCGCGTCGAGCGTGGCCGCGCTCCGGCTCGCGGCGAGGTATCTGATCGGGATGCCGCGCGATCGTTATCTGGCCGCAGTGTCCGATCTCCATCGGCTCGCGCCCGTGATGGCCTCGCCCTCCGCTCGACACGCGATCGATCTCGCGCTGCACGATCTCCTGGCCCAGGATCGGCATGTCTCCATGGCCCGCGTGCTGGGCGGAGACCGGGCGCTCGACGAGGTACCGATCAACGCGGCCCTCCCCAGACTCCCGCGCCGCGAGCTCGCGCTCGCCGCGGCGACGGCGGTTGCGGAGGGCTACCGCACGCTCAAGATCAAGGTGGGCGGCGTGTCCACGGCCGAGGACGTGGACCGTGTGCGTGCGGTGCGCGATCAGGTGGGCGCCGATGTGAGGCTACGCCTGGACGCGAATCGCTCCTGGAGCGAGACGGACTCCGTGGAGGCGCTCCAGGCGCTGGACGGCGTGGGCCTCGAATACTGTGAGGAGCCTGTGGCTGACCTGGAGACCATGGCCAGGGTTCGAGCCGCGACGCCGGTGCGCCTTGCAGCGGACGAGAGCCTGACCGATCTCGACTCCGCTCGCCGCGTCCTCGACGAGGGCGCAGCCGACGTGCTCGTGCTCAAGCCGATGGCGCTCGGCGGGCTCCGCCCGGCCGGCGCGATCGCCTCCCTGGCCCGGGAGCACGGCGTCGAGGTCGTGGTGACGACGATGCTCGAATCGCCCGTCGGCCGGCGCGGCGCGCTTCATCTGGCGGCGTCGCTCGGCTTCACACGGTACGCGCACGGGCTCGCGGTGGGATGCGCGCCGTGGCCCGCGGCGCCCCATGCGCGCCCGCTCGCACGACCCGGCAGCGGCCGCGTGCTTCGCCTCGGCGACGAGGAAGATCTCGGCACGGACTTCCGGATCTGGCAGGGTGCGCAGTCTGACTTCGAGGAAAACCTCCTCGAGGAGGAGGAAGAGAAAGCATGAGATTCACCCCCGATCCCCTCCAGTTCTGGGCGCGTGTCGCGCCCGATCGGCTCGCGCTCATGCGGGGCGAGACGTCCTGGACCTACGGGCGGCTGAACGCGGCGGTGCAGGAGTCGGCCGATGCACTGATCGCGCAGGGGCTCGGCGCGGGCGAGCACGTGTCCCTCGAGTTCGCGCCCGCGCACGCGTTCAGCTTCGTGATCGCGTTCCACGCGCTCCAGCGGATCGGGCTCCTGCCCGTGCCCATCGGCGCGTCCCTTCCGGCCGAAGAGCGTCAGGCGCTCCGCAAGCGGGCGTGGGTCGATCTCGCGCTCACGAGCGAATCCTCGGACACGGAGCGCGGCATCGAGGAGGGCCCGGTGCTCGGCGTGCACGTGCCCCCGCCGACGGATGTCGGGCCGAGGCTCCTCCGGCGGCTCGACATGCCCGCGGCGCTCTGCTTCACGTCGGGCACGTCGGGCGAGCCGCGCGGGGCGGTGCTCACGCACGGGAACTTCTTCTGGAGCGCGCTCGCGTCCGCGCGAAATCTCGGCGTCCGACCGGGCGACCTCTGGCTATCCTGCCTCCCGCTCCACCACGTCGGCGGCCTCTCGATCCTGACGCGGAGCGCCTACTATGGCAGTGCCGTCCTCCTCCACGACCGGTTCGACGCCGACCGGGTGCTCGATGCCATCGATCGGGAGGGCGTGACCCTGATCTCGCTCGTGCCGCCACTCCTCGAGCGGCTTCTCCGCGCGCGCGGCGGTCGTATGTTCCCGACCTCCCTCCGCGCCGCGCTCGTTGGGGGCGGCCCGGCTCCGCGCGAGCTCCTGGAGGAAGCGGCCGAGCTGCGCCTGAAGGCGCTCCCCACCTACGGGCTCACCGAGGCTGCGTCGCAAGTGACCACCCTCTCGCCGCGCGTGTGGCCCGCGGGGCTCGACACGGCGGGACGGCCGCTCCCGTTCGTGAGGGTCGAGATCCGGGACGAGCGCGGGCTCGCGGTCCCGCGCGGCCAGGAGGGGGAGATCGTGATCAGCGGTCCGACCGTGATGGCCGCGTACTTCGAGGATCGGGAGAAGGAAGCGGCGGCCTGGGACGGGCGCTGGCTCAAGACCGGAGACGTCGGCGTTTGGGACCCGGCCGGGCGGCTCGTCGTGCTCGACAGGCGAAGCGACCGGGTGGTCGTGGGGGGCGAGAACGTCTCCCCCGTCGAGATCGAGCGCGTGCTGAGCGGGCATCCGGCCATCGCGGAGATCGGGATCGTGGGCGTGCCGGCGGGATCGTGGGGGCATGAGATCGCGGCGGCCGTGGTGCTCCGACCCGGCGCCTCGCTCGACCTGGAGGATCTCCGGCGTCACGCCGCGGAGTCGCTCGCCGGGTTCAAGCTGCCGCGCCGGCTCCGGATCCTGCCCGAGCTTCCCCGGAGCGCCTCGGGGAAGCTACTTCGCGACGCGCTCCGCGATCTGTTCCGGAGCGAGGTGCCCCAGGAAGAAACCGCGTAAGGGCTCCGGGATCGAGATCGGCCGCATCGTGGCGCGGTCCACGAACGCGTGGACGGTCATCACCTCGGCGCGCAGATCCTCCGCCGCCGGTCCCGTGACGCGATAGCGGAGACGCACCGAGGCGCGGCCGACGCGGGTCACGTCGATCGTCACCGTCACCCGCTCCCCGAGGCGGATCGGGCTCCGGTAATCCGCCTCGGCATGCGCGATCGGGACGAGATAGTCCGCCCCCGCGAAGTAGTGCGCCCGATCCACCCCGAAGGAGCCGATCAGCTCTTCGTAGGCCTGATGGCAGTAGTCGAAGATCCGCCCGAAGAAGAGCACGCCCGCCGCGTCCACGTCCTGGAAGCGTACGGGGATCGTCGCGCGGAAGCTCACGCCAGGGCCCCGACCTCGCCGACGTAGACGTAAGCCACGCCGCCCGTCAGCGCGTGGCCGCGCACGTCCCGGAATGCGCCCGTTCCCCGCATCATCGCCGTGAACCGTTCGCCCGCGGGAAAGCGGGAGGACGTCCGGTCGAGATACTCGTAGGCGGAGCGCTGCCCGCTCAGCCACCCTCCGATCCGCGGCAGGATCGTCCCCGAGTAGAACCGGTAGGCCGGGCCGAAGAGCGCTCCTCCCGGCTGGCCGAATTCGAGCACCACCACCCGCCCTCCCTCGCGTGTGACGCGCGCCATCTCCGCCAGGCCGCGTGCGGGATCCTCGACGTTCCGGATCCCGAACGCGATCGAGGACACGTCGAACGCGCGGTCGGGGTACGGCAGCGCGAGCACGTCCGCGATCTCGAACCGGATCGGAAGCCCGGCCCGCGCGGCCTTGGCCGGCGCCAAGGCGAGCATCTCCGCGCAGAAGTCGGAACCGATTACGTCTCCCTTTGGGCCCACGGCGCGGCGGAAGGCGATCGCGAGATCGCCGGTTCCGGTCGCGCAGTCGAGTACGCGGTCCCCCTCGCCCACGCCGCTCAGACGGACCGCGGCGGTGCGCCAGCGATGGTGGAGACCGAGCGAGAGGACCTGGTTCGCCCGGTCATAGGAGCCTGCGATCGAGGCGAACATCGACCGCACGCGCGACGCGGGCGCCGGCGCGCTCGGCGCGGTCTCCGGCTGGGCTCCGGTCGGCGTCGAAGCGGCGGCGATCGGCGGGGTCCTCATAGCGCGAGTCTAGCACGCCGCTCGATGCCCCCCGTGCTAGACTCGCATGGATGCCCACGTTCACCATTCCGCTCGACACTTCGGATAGCACGGCGTCCCCGCGGCGGCGCTCGGTCCCCGTCGCGATCGGATCCGTCACGATCGGCGGCGTCCGCCCGGTCGCCGTTCAGTCGATGACGAACACCGACACCGCCGACGCGGACGCCACGGCCACGCAGGTGATCGCGCTGGCCGAGGCCGGCTCCGAGCTCGTGCGCGTCACCGTGAACACCCCGGAGGCGGCCCGCGCCGTGCCCGAGATCGTCGCACGCGCGCGCGATGCAGGCGTCGCCGCGCCAATCGTCGGCGACTTCCACTTCAGCGGACACCTGCTCCTGACCGACGTCCCAGAGTGCGCGCGTGCCCTCGACAAGTACCGCATCAATCCAGGCAACGTCGGGAGTGGCAAGCGCCACGACGAGCACTTTCGCCAGATCATCCGAATCGCGGTGGCGAACGGTAAGCCGGTGCGGATCGGAGTGAACTGGGGATCGCTCGATCGCGAGCTATTGACCGCGCTCATGGACGAGAACGCGCGGAGCGCCAAGCCGCGCGAGGACCGCGAGGTCACGCTCGACGCCATGTTCCAGAGCGCCGTCCGCTCGGCCGCTCTGGCCGAGGAGTTCGGACAGCCGCACGATGCCATCGTGCTCTCCGCCAAGGTTTCGGGCGTGCGCGATCTGATCGCGATCTATCGACGGCTCGCGGCGGAGACGGATTTTCCGCTGCATCTCGGGCTCACCGAGGCCGGCATGGGAGCGAAGGGGATCGTCGCCTCGACCGCGGGGCTCGCGACGCTCCTCCTCGAAGGCATCGGCGACACGATCCGTGTGAGCCTCACGCCTCAGCCGGGCGGGGATCGGCGTGAGGAAGTGAGGATCTGTCAACAGATCCTCCAGTCGCTCGAGCTGCGCCACTTCCAGCCGCAGGTGACGTCCTGTCCCGGATGCGGCCGAACGACGAGCAGCTTCTTCCAGGAGCTGGCCGAGCGCGTGAACACACGTCTTCGCGAGCAGATGCCGGTGTGGCGATCCGCCTATCCCGGCGTGGAGGGGCTGCGCGTCGCGGTGATGGGGTGTGTCGTGAACGGGCCAGGCGAGTCGCGCCACGCGGACATCGGCATCTCGCTCCCGGGCACGGCCGAGGATCCGAAGGCTCCCGTCTACGTCGACGGCTCGCTCCGCACCACGCTCCAGGGCCCGCGCATCGCCGAGGAATTCCTCGCGCTCGTCGAGGACTACGTCGCCCGGCGCTTCGGCGCCTAGCGTCCCCCTTCCGCCCGCTCCGACTCCCAGTCCTCGCCCCGCTCGTCCTCGAGCGTCGCCCGAGGCTCCACGCGGCGGAGAGCCGACGGCGCCCGGGTCCCGGTCCGGACCGACGCGCGTGTCGCCGCATCCCACAGGGTTGCGCGCGGCTTCTTCCGGCGGTCCGTCACCCGCGCGAGCCCGGCCGTGTAGGCCGCATAGCGGTGCAGGAACCACCAGACCATCGCCATCTCGAAGCCAACCACAGCGAGGAACCCCGTGTGGACGCGGCCGAGCACGGTCGTCGTCGTGGAGAAGGCCAGGCACAGAGCCGCCTCCATGATCGCCGGCTTCTGGAAGGCGCCCCAGTGCGGGGTGTGCCGGGGCCCGTGCTCGAGGCGTAGCTCGATGCTCCGCACGATGAGCAGCGCCGTGAGCGCCGCCGCGCCGATCGCCATCTCCAGCGCCGCCCGCGGGGCCGGATGGAAAAGGAGATCCGAGGCCTGCGGGGAGAGCCGGAAGTGGATCGCGAATCCCACGAAGACGAGCACCATCGAAGCGAGGCGAAAGACGGTGCGGTAGGACCGGTCACCGCGGAGGAGACCCGCGAGGGCAATCGAGAAGGCGATGACCAGGACCAGCGCGCGCGGGGGAAGGAGGAACATGCCCGCGATGAAGAACGAAGGCCCGATGGAATAGACGTTCATCGTCCGGTCGCGGGCCGGCACGACCAGCGGCCAGATCAGCGATGCGCTCGCCGCGACGGCGAGGATGGACGCGAGGAGCCACACCGATCCGCCGCTTCCCCGCTCGTGCATGGCCCACGCGCCCGTCAGGATGGCGAGCACGGCAATGGCAACGCGGTACGACGCGAGCTGAACGTATTGTCCCGCCGACTTCGGCATCCGACCTCCGGGGGGGCGCACGTGCCTCCACCCCCTGTCCTTATCGGCATGCCCGGTCCCGGACTTGAAGCCGTCCTCCCGATCCAGCGGACTTTCACCTCAAGGGGAACCCCCAAATTGCCGATACATGGGGGTCGTTCCTTGCCTGGGTTGGGCGGGCTCACGAAAGGGGGGTGCATGACGCGGGATATACACGTATCGGTGTCACTGGAGCAGCGTCTCGAGAAGGTGGAGCGCGAGAACCGCAGCCTGCGGGTTCTCGGAATGGTGATGTCACTCGGCATGGCCGGGGTGCTCTGCCTCGGACTCACCTCGGCTCCCTCGAAGAAGATCGAGGCCGAGGTGCTGGTGCTGAAGAGCGCGCAGAACAAGTCCCAGATGATCCTCGACGCGGGCGCGGACGGCCCGGCCCTCACCATCCTCGACAAGAACGGCAAGCTCAGAGTGAACCTCGGCGTGACGAAAGAGGGACCGGCCCTCGATCTGCTGGATGCGGCAGAAAGCCCGCGTGCGCAGCTCATGATCACGGAAGATCAGGGGCCGCTCCTCAACTTCTACGACGCCAAGGGATCACAGGTCTCGCTGAAGCCTTAGTCTCGGAATCACACCGCCGCTGGGCGGAGAACGACGCAAGGGGCGCCCGACCGGGCGCCCCTTCGCATTTCCCGGCCCCTGTGCCAAGATCGCGTCACATGCGCGAACGCCCGCCTCGACTCCCCGCCGCCAAGCCGGTCGCGGGCTTCCTCGCCATGGTGTCGATCTGGGGCAGCACGTTCCTCGTGATCCGGATCGGCAACGACTCGCTCCCGCCCGCCTGGGGCGCGATGCTCCGCCTCGGGATCGCCGCCCTCTTGAACGCCCTCGTGGTCCTGGTCACGCGGCCGCGGCCCGTCGATCGCCGGGCGCTCCCCGCGGTTCTGCTCTTCGGATTCCTGAATCTCGGGGTGGGCATGACGCTGCTCTACTGGGGAGAGCAGCGGGTTCCGAGCGCGATCGCAGCGGTTCTCTTCGCGACGCTCCCGATCGCGACCGGAATCCTGGCGTGGCTCTTCGGCGTACAGCCGATCGCCGTGGGACAGATCATGGGCTCGATCGTGGGCTTCCTGGGCGTGGCGCTGATCTTCTCGAGCGAGCTCAGGCTGGGCGCTCCCGCCCAGTCCCTCGCCGCCGTCTTCACGGGCGCGCTCTGCGCGACAGCCGCGGGGGTGATCCTAAAGAAGGCGCCCCCCCAACCGCCGTTCCTCGTCAACGCCATCGCTTGCGCGGTGGGCGCCACTGTGGCCGGGGTCGCGAGCCTCCTCCTCGGCGAGCCGCATGTCCTGCCGCGGACCTTTGCCGGGTGGTGGCCGGTTGTCTATCTCGCCGTCCTGGGGAATCTGGGCGCGTTCGTGCTCTACGTCTGGCTCGTGGGTCAGTGGAAGGTGACGAGGGTGCACACATCGTCCCTCATCACGCCGATCATCGCCGTGGCGCTGGGCGCGGTCGTGCGGCGCGAATCGCTCGCGCCGATGGCCTATGTCGGCGCACTGCTCGTGCTATCGGGGGTGGGCTGGACGATCGTCGCCGAGAGGCGGGGTCCGACGCGCAAGCCCGGGGCTCAGCCTCCGAGGTAATGCTCCCGGAGGATCGCACGGTGGTGCGCTTCGTGCCCGGCGATGATGTACGCGAGGGCGCGGACGGTGACGGGATTCCCGGAGGCCACCCCGCCACGCAGGAGCGCGGCGTCGTCGAGGTGCCGGAAGAGGTGGAGCGTGCTCTGCCGCACGGCCTCCAGCTCGTCGGCCAGATCGCGCAGCGTCCGGGCGCCGAAGTTCCCCGCGGGGATGTAGTCGTCCTGCTCGAACCCCGGCAGGGGCGTGGCGTCGTTGCGCGCGAACCGGAGCGCCCGGTAGGCGAAGACGCGCTCGCCGTCGATCACGTGACCCACGACCTCCTTGACGCTCCACTTGTCCGGGGCGTAGCGGTAGTCGCCACGCTCCTCCGGAATCGCGCGCAGGAGCGCGAGGGTGTCCCTCAAACCCGACGCGAGGACGTCGAGGATCGGTCCGTCCGGGACCTTCGCGATGTACCGGCCGAAGTACGGGGCGTACTCAGTCGCTTCGGGTCGAGACACGTCGATCCCTCCATGCGCGCTCCGCTTCGGACATGCCGTCGGCGTACGAGCGGGCGGGAGCGAACCCCAGCTCGCGACGGATCCGGTCGGCGGAGGCGGACCCCACCCAGTAGGTGTCGGGCGCGACATCGGCCTCGGGAATGCGCTCCAGCTCCGGGAGATCGAACCAGCGGCGGACCTCGTCCGTGTACTCGCGCCAGGTGCGATGCTCGTCGGCGACGTTGTACACGCGCCCGATCGCCCGCCCGGAGCGGATCGCGAGGAGCACGGCGTCGACCAGGTCCTCGACGTGCACGAAGGGGATCGTGTCCGCGCCGTCGTGCCGCAGCTTGACCTTTCCCTCCCGCATGGACTCGGGAACCCGGGTGCCCCACGTAGAGGTGCGCCCCGCTCCCAGGATGGCGCCGGGACGAAGGATCGTGGCGCGTAGCCCGCGAGCCATCGCCTCGAGCACGACGAGGTCGGCTTCGGCCTTGGTCCATCCGTACGGATCGCCGGAGGTCTTGAGGGGCGAGTCCTCGTCGATGAGGCTCCTTCCCGCACGGTCGTAGACCGAGATGGTGGAGATGTGGATGTAGCGGTCCGACCCCGCCTGGAGCGCGGCCTCGACCATCGACCTCGTCCCATCCACGTTCACGCGGCGGACGGGGTCGATATCGGGACCGGCCGTCGCGGCGCTGTGCACGACGACCCGCGCACCCGCCGCGGCGCGGGCCGCGGTCGCGCGATCGACGAAGTCCCCGCGCACGATCTCGATCCGATCGTCATCGGGCGCCTCCGCCCCTTCGCGCACGATGGCGCGGACACAGTATCCTTGCTCCAGCAGCCTCCGGCTCACACGGCCGCCGACGAAGCCGGATGCGCCGGTCACGAGCGCGACGGGCGCGCCGGCCGCCGAGCCTTCGGTATCGGATCGAGATGGGGTCACGCCGGGAAGATAGCAGACGAAAGGGCCGCCGTGTTCACGGCGGCCCGGGTCCTGAGGTTCTCTTCCGCCTTTCGTAGAGTCCGGGCTCTCCGTCCGGGAGCCCGTATCCCTTACTTGCTCGCGCCCGTGGCGGCGTCGCCGCTCGAGCCCATGCGGCCCGACTCGGTGCCGGGCGACGACTTGGAGTCGTTCGACCCGGTCGCGGCCGCCTGCACCGTCGCGATCTTGGCCGGCTTGCCGTCCGCTCGCGAGCCGCCGGTCGCGACCTTGCCCTGCGACTTCATGGCGCTCACCACGCCGCCGAGCTTGAGGTCGAGACCGTTCGCGATCTGTCCCCAGCCCATGGCGTCGGTCGTGCGCATCACGAAGATCTCGTCGACCGTGACGCCCGTCAGGGTGTTCGACCCGAGCGTGTGGGCGATCATCAGGTCGCCCCAGCCGACGTTGTAGCGCGTCTTCTCGGCCATGAGGGCGTCCGAGGAGAGGCCGAAGTCGGACGCGAGGCGTCCCGCCACGGCGGGATCGCCCGCCCGTGTCGCCTGCTCGTCGACCTGCTTGGCGAGCGCCAGGAGCTGCTTGTCGATCGTCTCGACGTCCTTCGGCGGCGAGGCCTTGCCGCGCTCACGCGCGGCCATGTACGCGGAGCTCGGCGTGGGTGCCGTGCTCGTCGTCGTGGTGGTCGTCGTGGTCGCGTCGCCCGAGGGCGCCGTCGTCGTGGTGGTGCTGGTGGTGGTGCCGGGCGTGGCCGTCCCGGCAGCGCCGGTGCTGTCGGGCGACGACTGTGCGTAAGCGAGTTCCCATCCGGCGATCGCGACGAGTGCTGCGATCCCCGAAATGAGGAGCGATCGTTTCATGAACTGACTCCTTCCTTGAGTTCCTTGAGCGCCCCGCGCGGGGCGAGCGGTGTGGACCCCTTGCGGGGAGTACAACACAGCGGGCGACGGGTTCCCTTGGATCGATCGAGTCGCTATTGCCAGCGCCAACCTGTGAATTGTCAAAAGCGAGCTGCGATCGAACAGGGTTCCCGCCGCCCTGGAATGTCATGAATAAGACGCGGGAGTCCCTCACCAGCAACAGCCGTTCCACCCCTCGCCTCGTAGCGTCGATCTCCGGTGGGGCCTGTGCCTGAGCGAGTTGCGCGCTTCACGGCCCTTAGAGACTCGAGCCATCCAGGGGCGCTCCCTGTACGTAGAGGAACATACGGCCGTGACCTTCGTACAAAGGACCACGATCGCGTGCGCCCCGGACACGACGAGAGCCGGCGCTCGATGCGTCGAGGCCGGCTCTCTTCGAGAATCCCCCCTGGCGGAGCTACTTCACGATGGTCGTGCTGCCCCCTTCGCCGCGGCCCCGCGTCAACGCGATGATCAGGATGACCACGAGCACCGCGCCGACGATGGCCCAGAGCCTCCAGTCCGTGATCCATTCGGAGGTGGTGGTGGTGGTCGTGGTGGTCGTGGCCGACCCACTCGTGGATGTATCGTCCTGTGCCAGAGCCGAGGCCGCCAGAACGGGCACGGTCATCAGGCTCAGGATTACGCGCTGCCAAGCTCTCGTCAGCATGATCTCTCCTTCCTATGCGGCAGGTGGGGAACCCGAGGGTTCCCCACCCGCACTACGGAAGCTGAGTCGGCCCCCTACTCCCCCCGTTTCAGCAGCCGACGGCGCTCCCGTTCCTTGGTGAGCTCCTCGGTATTGAGCACCTTGAACTCGACGCGGCGATTCTTCGCCATTCCCTCGACCGTCTTGTTGGTTGCCAACGGCTTCCGCTCGCCGTACCCCTTCGCGGTGTACTGCTCGCGGGTGATCTGCGGGAAATTCGTCACCAGATACTCCAGCACGGCCTGTGCCCGCTTCTGCGTGAGATCCAGGTTGTACGCGTCCGATCCCCGCGAGTCGGCGTGTCCGCCCACCTCGATTCGCAGACGCGGCCACTGGATCAGGATCTTGCCGATATCGTCGAGGACCGGTCGCGATTCCGGCAGAATGTCCCACTTGGCGGTCTCGAAGTGGATCTCGCGCACCGTGATCGTGCCCTTGTCCAGCAGCTCGACCTCACGCTCGGTGAGCTCGATGGGACAACCCGCCGCGTCCACCTTCACGTCGGCCTGCGTGTTCGGGCACAGGTCCTTGTCGTCGCTCACGCCGTCGTTGTCCGAATCGGCCGAGCAACCGCGCGCGTCGACCTGAGCGCCGGGCGCAGAGTTCGGGCACTGATCGATCCCATCCGGCACGCCGTCGTTGTCCGAATCCACCGGACATCCACGGGTATCGACGCGCGCACCCGAAGGCGTGTTCGCGCACTGATCGACACCGTCCGGAACGCCGTCTCCGTCCGCGTCGGCCGGGCAACCGCGAGCGTCGACCTGCGTGCCGCCGGGCGTCGCGGGGCACTGGTCGATGCCGTCGGGAACGCCGTCGTTGTCCGCGTCGCTCGGGCAGCCGCGCGCGTCGACGGTCGCACCCTGCGGCGTGTTCGGACACTGGTCGATGCCGTCGGGAACGTTGTCCGAGTCGGCGTCGAGCGGACAGCCCCGCTCGTCGACGAGCGCGCCCGCGGGCGTGTTGGGGCATGCGTCCTTGCTGTCGGCCACGCCGTCGTTGTCGGCGTCGCTGCCGCTCGATCCCCCGAAGGAGACCTGCAGCCCACCGGTGTAGAAGAGGTTGTGGATGTTGTCGTTGCCGGGTGGGTCCGGAATGGCCGGGTCGTCGCCAAAGGACCAGAGCTTGTCGCGCACCTCGAGCCGCACCGCCGAGCGCTTGCTCACGCCGATCTTCACGCCGCCACCGAACTCCGCCCCGTTCATGAATGTCTTCACGCCCGGTCCGTCCGACGTGACCTTCTCCTCATGCCAGCCCCCGAGGACATACGGGTTGATGTTCGACTTCGGAATGAGATTGAGGACGAGGTCGGCGCCGTAGAGTTGGAGATCGATGCCGTTCTGCGGCGTGTTGCTGAGACCCTCCGAGAAGAACAGCGAGTCGCCCATGCCGTACTGCGTGTGCGTTCCCATCCAGGCGTAGTAGCCCTCGACCCCCAGGTACCGGCCGACCCCCACGCCCACTCGCCCGCCGAAGTACGCGCGGTTCTCGAGGTTGATCTCCTTGGCCCAGTCGCCGTAGCCGCCGAACGGTGTGAGGTTCAGGTGAAGTCCGCCGACCTCGCTCGAGGCCGGGTTCGGCGTGGCCAGTGCTGCAAGGGACACTGCGGCCACGAGGAAGATCACCTTCCGCCGTGAGTTCATCATGCCTCCCTGTGGGTGAGATGGCGTTGCTCTCGAACGCGATCCGCGCGGGGCTTGAGCAGGGTTTGTGCCACGGGGCCCCAGGCTCATCTACGACAACGTACTTGGAAGGTACCGACGTGCTTCGCGAAGCGGGGCGGGGGCGGGTCGACCGACCGTCGGCCAAGGTTGCCTGGGTCGCGCCTTTCAACGGCCCTGTAAGAATTTCAAAGCCTGAGGTGCTCCACTCGGGTCTGCCGTTGTGCCGAGGACCGTGTTGGGACGACTGGCGCTGGTCTTGCTTCGCCCTGTCGTCAACGGCGCGATCGCGCGCCGGGAACTTCACATGGAGGGATCCCATGAGAGGGCTTGCCATCCTCGGCGTCGTCCTGATCGTGGTCGGTCTGGTGGCGCTCTTCGCCGGGGGCTTCAGCTATACGAAGGACAAGGACACGGCGGATCTCGGCCCGGTGGACATCACCATCACGAATCGAGAGCACGTGCACGTTCCCACCGCACTGAGCGTTGGTGTGATCGTGTTGGGGGTGGCGCTTCTTGTGGCTGGGAGGAGGCCGCGAGCCGTCTGACGTGGGGGCGCGCCACCGGCACGGCGCGCGGGATCAGCCGCGGAGCAGGTACTCCACGGTGGTGACGACGCGGACGAGCTTGTACATCTGACCCTGCTCGCCCATGCCCGGCCCGCCCTGTGAATCGGATGCGTCGCGAGGCAGGATGACGAAGACCCCCTGGCTCGCCCGATGAATGCCGCCGAGCCGACTCTTCGAGTCCTTCGCGAACTGCTCCGCGGCCTTGCGGGCCTCGGCCGTCGCTTCTGCGATCATGCTGGGCTTCAGGTCGTTCAGCTTGCGGAAGACGTACGTCGGACCGGTCGCCCCCCATTCCCGTCCCGACGAGAGCGGGATGCCGGCATTCACGAGCTCGCCCACGCGGCGACTCGCCGCCTGCACGAGGTCGGGGCGAAGGGTTCGCACGAGCACCGTCTGCTCGATGATGTAGCGGTTGCCGACGCGGTTGGGCGGGTTGTACGGATTTGCGAGGACGTCCGTGACGCGCAGGCTCTGCAGCTCGACCTCGCTCGTGTCGATGCCGTTCTCGGCGAGGAAGGTTTCGATCCGCGCGACGTTCTGCGTCACGCGCGTCTGCGCGGCCGGGATGTTGTCGTCCGTCACCGCGAACTGAATCGGCCAGATCGCGAGGTCCGCCTTCACCTCGCGCTCGGCGACCCCCTTCACGGTGACGAAGCGATCCGCAGTGCGAACGCTCGAGATGCCGGTGCCGACGAGCAAGCCGGCCACGACGATGCCGAGGGCCAGGGCCATCAGCCCCAGACCCGTGAGGTCGGGGCGGGATCGGTCGTCGTTCATGGAGGCGACGATCCTACTCTGGAGAGAGCGAACATGTCCATTCGAACCCCGCTTGCGATCCTGGGCGCGCTCGTGCTCCTGAGCGCGGGCTGCAGCAGCACGCGGTATAGCGACTACGACTACGATCCCTACTACTCCGGCATGGGCTACCGGTCCGGCTTCTTCTACGACGATCTGGCCCCGTACGGAACGTGGTACCAGAGGGCGCCGTACGGCTGGGTGTGGAGTCCAGCCTCCGTCACGACCGGATGGCGTCCCTACACCGTTGGATACTGGGCGTACACGGACTTCGGGTGGACCTGGGTCTCGAACGACCCGTGGGGCTGGGCGCCGTATCACTACGGGCGATGGGATTACGACAACGGCTGGTTCTGGGTACCCGGCGACACGTGGGCGCCGGCCTGGGTCTCATGGCGCTACGGCGATGGCTGGGCGGGGTGGGCTCCCCTGCCCCCGGACGTGCGCTGGCGGGGCAGTGCGGGTCTCGAGTACAGCGGCTCTGAGCTGGATCGGAGGATCCGCCCCACGGCCTGGTCCTTCGTGCCGGAGCAGGACCTCGAGTCCGGCTCCATCCGCGGATCCATTCTCCCTATCAGCCGTAGTCAGCAGCTCTTGCAGCGTACGCGTAATGTTACACGTTACAGCAGCTTGGGTAACCGACCTGTGGAGCGGGGCCTGGATCCCAAGGTGATCGAGCGGGCGACGGGCCAGCCCGTACGCCGGCGTGCCGTGGTCGATCGCCCATCCCCTGTAACGAACCAGGGCCATGTTGCCGATCGATCCATCGAGGTCTAC
>JAEHDN010000096.1 GCA_016880395.1 Candidatus Eiseniibacteriota bacterium | reverse complement strand
GTGCGCGCCGTCCACGTCCGCGTCGGTCATGATGATGATTCGGTGGTAGCGCGCCTTGTCGGCGTCGAACTCGTTGTCGATGCCGGTGCCGAGTGCTGTGATGATGGTCCGGATCTCCTCGTTCGAGAGCATCTTGTCGAGTGAGGCCTTCTCCACGTTGAGGATCTTGCCCTTGAGCGGCAGGATCGCCTGGTAGCGCCGGTCCCGGCCCATCTTCGCCGAGCCGCCGGCCGAGTCCCCCTCGACCAGGTAGATCTCGCACTGCGCGGGGTCGGTGAGCTGGCAGTCGGCGAGCTTGCCGGGGAGCGAGCCCGAGTCGAGGATGCTCTTCCGCCGGGCGAGATCCCGGGCCTTCCGCGCCGCCTCGCGCGCCCGCGCGGTGGCGATGCACTTCTCGATGATCTTCTTCGCGACCTGGGGCTGCTCCTCGAAGCAGGTGCGCATCCCCTCGCCAACGACCGACTCGACGATCCCCTTCACCTCGGTGTTGCCGAGCTTGGACTTGGTCTGCCCCTCGAACTGGGGCTCGGGGAGCTTCACGCTGATGACGGCCGTGAGGCCCTCGCGGACGTCGTCGCCCCCCAGGCTCAGGTCTTTGAGATTCTTCAGCATCCCCTCGCGCTCGGCGTAGTTGTTGATGGTGCGCGTGAGCGCGGCGCGGAAGCCGACGAGGTGCGTTCCTCCCTCGACCGTGTTGATGTTGTTCACGAAGGAGAAGACGTTCTCCACATAGCCGTCGTTGTACTGGAGCGCGAACTCCACGATCACGCGGTCGCGCTCGCGCGAATGGTAGATCGGGGCCGGGTGGAGCGCGGTCTTGTTCTCGTTCAGGTACTTGACGAAGGAGACGATGCCCCCCTCGTACTGGAAGTCGTGCTTCTTGCCGGTCCGCTCGTCCAGGAACTGGATCCGGATGCCTTTGTTGAGGAACGCCAGCTCGCGGAGCCGCTGCGAGAGGGTGTCGAAGTTGTAGTCGACCGTCTCGAAGATGCCGGTATCCGGCTTCCAGTGGACAACGGTTCCGGTGCGGTCGGTCGGTCCCAATTCCTGAAGATCGGTGGCCACGATGCCGTGCTCGTAGCGCTGGTGATAGCGCTTCCCGTCGCGATGGACCTCGACCTCGAGCCACTCGGAGAGAGCGTTCACGACCGACACGCCGACGCCGTGGAGTCCGCCCGAGACCTTGTAGGAGTTGTCGTCGAACTTGCCGCCGGCGTGGAGGGTGGTCATCACGACCTCGACCGCGGGCCGGTTCTGGGACGGGTGGGTGTCGACCGGGATGCCGCGGCCATCGTCCACCACCGTCACGCTCGTGTCGGGATGGATGGTGACCGAGACCTCGGTGCAGAACCCCGCGAGCGCCTCGTCGACGGAGTTGTCGACCACCTCGTACACGAGGTGATGGAGGCCGCCCTGACCGGTCGACCCGATGTACATGGCGGGACGCTTGCGCACGCCCTCGAGGCCCTTCAAGACCTGGATGTTGCGCGCGTCGTACGAGTGCCCTCCCTCCTGGGCCGTCGTCATCGTCGTCCCCTCATCGCGCGTCTGATTCAAATCCGCCTTCCTCCCTGCCCCGCATCGGCGTGAGCCGAATGGCCCGGAGCCTGGCTTCGATCGGAAGCCGTTCGTTGATGTCGTCCATGATCTGCTGCCGGAGCACCGAGAGGTGCCCCATCCAGACCGAGCCGCGCACTTCCACCAGGAGCTCGCCGTCCCGCACGCCCACCGCGCGCGTGCGCCGCTTCACCTCGGGACCGACGCGCTCGTCCCAGAGCTCGGTGGCCTTGGCCGATGCGAAGCGCTCCTCCAGCTTGAGTCCGCTCAGCATCCGCTCGAGCACCGGGGCGAGCACTTCGAAGCCGCCCTCCCGCGCCCGCCCGCCGCGATTCAGCATCGAGCCTCCATCGCCTGCGCGCTGCCATTCCCCACGTCGGGCCCCTTCCGCGCGAGATCCTCGATCGCGAGCCGCCGGAATCGGTCCGGGAACGAGGTGAGCGGCCGGCAGGCCGTGACGATCACCTGGCTCCGCTCCGGCACGAGCCCCAGCACCGGCCCGATCCACCGTGCGTCCAGCTCCGACTCCGGGTCATCCAGAAAGACGACCGGCGGTTCCTCGAGGCGCGACTCGATCACCCTCGCCAGCGCGAGCCGGAGGAGGATCGAGTAGAGCCTCGTCATGCCTCGCGAGGCCCCTTCGATCAGCTCCCGGCCGCCCAGCTTGCAACCGACGGGAGCCCGATGCGGCCCGTCGGCGGTCCAGCCGAGTCTCCGGTCCCGGGCGCGGTGCGCCGCCAGCCGGACCGCCCGCTCACCCGCGGTGTCGGCCGCGGCCGTCGCTCCGGCCGGATACTCGAGCGAGGGCTCGAGCGTCGGGTCGACGGCCTCGCCCAGCTCCCGCAGCGTGCGGTCGAGATCCGCGACCAGCAAACCCCGCCGTCGATCCAGCTCGGCGCCCGATCGGGCGAGAATCTCCTCCCAGGCGGCGAGCTGGTCCGGATCCTCGGGACCTCGATCCGCGAGGAGCCGGTTTCGCTGCCGCACGGCGCCCATGTAGTCACGCAGATACGCCACGTAGACCGGCTCGAGCTGGCAGAGCGACACGTCGAGGAATCGACGTCGTCCGGCCGGCGCACCGTTCCAGGCGCTCACGTCCTCCACGGAGAAGTGCACCGTGGGAAATCGCCCCAGGAGCTCGCCGAGCCTCGGCAGCGCCGCTCCGTCCACGCGAACCTCGCGCGGCCCGGCCCCCTGGTACCGCGCCGAGATCTCGGACCGGACGCCGGCCCGGTTCGCCACCGTGCCGCGCACCTCGAACCGGGACGCGTCCCGCCGCGTGAGATCGCGATCGCGCGCGCCACGGAACGATCGGCCGATCGAGAGCAGGACGGCGGCTTCGATCCAGTTGGTCTTTCCCGAGCCGTTCTCGCCGAGGAGAAGGGTCGAGGCGCCTTCGACCGGCGCCCAGGCCGCGTGATGATTCCGGAAATCTCGGAGCTCGAGCGACAGAAGCCTCACGCGGTGGAGATCACCCGGCCAGTCGGAGCGGCATGACGAGACAGAGCAGATCCTCCTGCGAGGACGCTCCCTTGGCCTCGTCCTTGGCCGCGGGCATCACGAGACCCGCGGTGACCGGTGTGTTCAGCTGCATCACGATCTCCTCCGAATCGATCGTGCGCAGGATGTCGAGGATGTAGCTCGCGTTGTATCCGATGTCGAGATCGTCCGCCGTGTAGCGCACGTCGATCTCCTCGTTCGCCTCACCCTGGTCCGGCGTCTGGACCACGAGGCGCAGCTTGTTGGCCGAGAGGGAGAACTTCACCTGCTTCGTCAGGTTGTCGGAGAAGAGCGACACGCGATCGAGCGCCTGCGTCAATTCCTCGCGGCCGGCGCGCAGGATCTTCGTGTTCTGCTTCGGCAGCACCTGCTCGTAGTTCGGGAACGGTCCCTCGATCAGCTTCGTCGTGAGCGTCGTCGGACCGACCGCGAACCGCGCGTGGTTCTTCGAGAGCTCCACGGTCACCGTGTCCGACGCGTCCGTGAGGAGGCGGAGGAGGTGATTCAGCGCCTTGAGCGGAATGATCACGTCGCCCTTGAGCGGGCTCTTGCCGATCCCAGCCTGCTTCATCCCCGCGCGCGCGAGCCGGTGTCCATCGGTCGCGACGAGCCGGATCTCTCCCTCGACGATCTGGAGCAGCGCGCCGTTCAGCGCCGGCCTCGTCTCGTCCGTGGAGACCGCGTAGATCGACCGGCGAACCATGTGCTCGAGGAGCTTCGGCTCGATGCGGAACGAGAGCTCCGGCGTCACCGTGATCCGGGCCGGGAATTCCTCGGGTCGGATGCAGTGGAATTTGAAGCGTCCGGTCTTGCTCCCGAGATTCAGCGTCAGGTCCTTCGCCTCGAACTTGAGCTCTTCACGGGGAAGCTTCCGGACGAGCTCGAAGAGGCGCTTGGCCGGGACGGTGAGTGATCCCTCGCCCTTCACGTCGGCCGTTGCTCTCGTGGCGATCGCCAGGTCGAGATCGGTGGCCGTCATCTGGATCGATCCGTCCAGTGCTTCGATCAAGATGTTCGACAGAACGGGAAGGGTGGTCCGGCTTGGAACGGCACTCGAAACGAGCTGTAGCGAGGACAGGATTTCCGACTGCGCGACGGTGAATTTCATAGCCACATCCTGGGCAGTGATCATGTCGCTTAATCCTTTGGACGGTTTAGGGTTGCGGTCTTGTCGAGGATGGGGTCAGTCGCTGGTTCAGAGTATAGGTCCGAGGGGGTCGGATCACAACAGGAAAGCCCCCTCGTTCTCCACAGTATGTGGCCTCCCTACAGAACATGAGATTCCTTGAATAGTGGTACTAGAAGTAGGGGCTGTGGACGGTGAGGAGGGGCAGGCGAGCGCTAAGTGTAAGCTGTTGTAGCGCAGGAGAGTGGGGTCTTTGTGGTCGCCGCCGGCTCGCCTGCGTTCGATGGGGATAAGCGGACCGTTGTCCCCCGGTTTCCGAAACCCGCTCGATCCGGCCGTTCGGTCCACACCCTGTCCACACGATGGCGCACCTATGAAAACGGGCCACCCCGGAGGGCGGCCCGCTCTCGAACGACTGCTTCGGCGCGCTAGCGGCTGAGCATGGCCATCAGGTCTTCGACCACCGTCCGCAAGTCGCGATCGGTCTGCATCAGCTTCTCGATCTTATGGCAGGCATGAAGGACGGTCGTGTGGTCCCGGCCGCCGAACTTCGATCCGATCTCCGCCAGGGAGAGGTCCGTGATGGAGCGGGTCACGTACATGCCGATCTGCCTGGGGAAGGCGATGGTGTCGGTGCGGCGCTTCCCGCGGAGGGACTCCTCGCTCACCCCGAAGTGCCTGGCCACGGCCCGCTGGATGTCCAGCGTGTCGATCCGGGCCAGGTCGGGCTTGATCTGGTCCCGGAGCACCTCCTGTGCGAACTCCACCGTGAGCGGCTGGCCGGTCAGCTCCGCGAAGGCCAGGAGCCTCGAGAGGGAGCCCTCGAGGTCCCGGATGTTCGTCTTGATGTTGCTGGCGAGGAGGAGCGCGATCTCGTTCGGAAGGATCCGGTTCTGGAGCTCAGCCTTCTTCTTCACGATGGCCACGCGCGTCTCGAGGTCGGGAGGCTGGAGATCGGCGATGACCCCCCAGGTGAACCGGGAGATGAGCCGCTCCTCGAGGGCGGTGATGGAGTTCGGGGGGCCGTCGCTGGTGAGCACGATCTGCTTGTGGGCCCCGTGCAGTGTGTTGAACGTGTGGAAGAACTCCTCCTGCGTGCTCTCCTTGCCCGCGAGGAACTGGATGTCGTCGATCAGGAGCACGTCCGCCGTGCGGTAGCGGCTCTTGAACTCGAGCGTGGTGGCGTGCTGGATCGAGTAGATCATCTCGTTCATGAACTTCTCGGCCGTGACGAAGAAGACCCGGGCGCCTCGCCGCTGCTCCCGGACGTAGTGGCCGATCGCGTGCATGAGGTGGGTCTTGCCGAGCCCCACGCCCCCGTAGATGAAGAGGGGGTTGTAGCGCTCGCCCGGGCTCTGGGCCACCGCCTGGCAGACCGCGTGGGCGAACTGATTGCCGCTCCCCACGATGAACGTCTCGAACGTGTTGCTCAGGCTGAGATTGCTCTCATCCCGGGTGGGAATCGGGCCGCGCGGGCGCTCCTCCTCCACCACCGCCCGCCCGGTCCGAACATGAAACGAGACGCCGATCGACCGGTCGGCCGCCGCCGCCACGGAGGATTCGATCAGCGGGCGGTAATGCTGATCGAGCCAGTCGACGTAGAACTGGCTGGGAGCCTCCAGCACCAGGGTCGACCCATCGAATTCGAGAGGGCCTAGAGATCGGAACCAGGTGTCGTACGTTTGGCTTGGCAGGTTCGATTGGATCCGTTGCAGCGCTTGTTCCCACAGATCGCCTGCTACCATCGTTTCCATCATCGGGGCATCCCCATCGACACACACCCTCTCCACGCACTATCCACACCGTTATCCCCAAAGTAACAAGGGCGCAACGGACTGCGTGTCGATCCGTTACGCCCCAAAGCAGACGCGTGTTCCCTTGTGTTCTTCACCGCATGTTGGACCCGGATGAAGGTCGCGCGCGGGGCGCGCGTGGAGAAGTGCAACGGTTTCCGAGAAGCGGGCCGTGAGGGCGCTCTGCACCCCCAGGGCCCACGCCGCCGGGGAATCTAAATCCACCGTAACGAGGTCGCAATGAAAAAGTCGGCGACATGCGCCAGCACGTTTGGCATCGACAGCTCGCGCCGCGCCGGGGTGCCGCGAAATCGGGCCTTCCCGCTTTCCGTTGACCCGGTCCAGGGCATCGGCTAGACTCCTGCGTTCGATATCGAACGAGGCCAT
>JAEHDN010000095.1 GCA_016880395.1 Candidatus Eiseniibacteriota bacterium | reverse complement strand
GGAGCCCTCTCGATCCTCCTCGGGAGTCAGGTCCTTCTGGGCCTGACTCCCGCTTTTTGCAGCGCGGCGCCCAGCGGGCGCGCGGCGCTCAAGGTCGTGCGGGGGACCTCCGCTGCCCCCAACGCTCGAACCCGCCCCGCGATCCCTCCCGAGCTCGCCGCCCGGCGGATCGCGCTCCGCTCCGCATTTGCCGACCACTTCGGTCCAGACGGGTGGCGGAGCCCGTGGATCACGGGTGGACGCGCGCCCCTCCTCGCTCCCGTGGGCGGGAAGCTGAAGCGGACCACTCCCTTCATGACGGGCGTGTCGGACACGGTACGGGTGCTCGGCATTCGCATCGATTTCGAGAACGACAGCCTGGGTCCCCAGACATCGACGCCCGACGGTCGGTTCGACCTGCGGGACGGGAAGAGCCTCGGCATGGTGATCGACCCGCCGCCCCACGACCGCGGGTACTTCATGGCGCACATGGAGGCGATGTCGCGCTACTGGCGCGACCAGTCCTTCGGCAATCTGGTGATCACCTACGACGTCTATCCGCACGCCGACAACTCGGCCTATCGCCTGCGGGACACGGGGGCGTACGGCCCCTGGACCCTCGGCGCCCCCTCCTACCAGGAGGCGCAGCGCTTCTTCCGCGACGCCATCACCGTCGCCGACCAGTCGGACACGATCCCGTGGGACCAGTTCGACGTGATCATCCTCTTCCACGCTGGCTCCGACTATCAGGCCGACGTCCTCGGCGACAGCCAGCGCGACATCCCCACGTTCCAGATCGGCCTCAACGACTCGGTCGCCGTGAGCGGCGGAGCCTTCGGGGTGCACGGCGGCATCGTCATGCCGGAGACCGAGAACCAGGACGGCTACCTCGGCGCGCTCAACGGGACCATGGCGCACGAGTTCGGTCACACGCAGGGGCTGCCCGACCTCTACGACATCAACACCTTCTTCCCGGCCGTCGGCGTGTGGAGCAACATGGATTCCGGGTACCTCCTCGGGAGCGCGATCCAGGTCGAGTCGACAGGAGAGATCGTGCTCGCGTCGGGGATCCTGCCGGTGAGCCTCGACCCGTGGTGCAAGACGACGCTCTGGCCCGACGGGATCCAGACGGTCGACCCGGGGCACGCGCTGTCCACCTCGCTCCGCTCGTCGCAGCTTTCGAACCGCGTTCTCAAGGTGCCGCTCGGCTCGGACGAATACCTGCTCGTCGAGAACCGGCAGATCGATCTCAACGGCGACAACTCGATCTATCTCGACCGCGACTCGACCTCGAGCGTGATCCTCGGGCCCGGGCTCTCGAGCACCGATCCCTCGGATTCCCTCGGCAACAGGGAGTACGACTTCCTCCTGCCGGGGCAGGGCGTTCTCATGTGGCACATCGACGAGACCGTGATCTGTACCCCCCTGAACGACAGCACCTACATCTGCGGACCGAACGCGAATCCGGACCTGGGCGTCAACTCCAATCCCGAGCGGCGCGGAGTCCGCGTCATGGAAGCCGACGGCATCGCCGACATCGGCGATCCCAACTCGGCCTACTTCTTCGGCAGCCCGTTCGATCCCTACTTCGTCGGCAACCACACGCAACTCGACGACGACACGAACCCATCGGCACGCACGAACGAAGGCGCCAGGAGCCACGTGCGGGTCGACGTCCTCTCGGCTCCGGCGGTCGACATGGCGATCACCGTCGACTCGGAATGGCGGCTCTCCGGATGGCCGGTCACCGCACAGCACGAGCTGACCGGGAGCGCGCCCACCTACGGGAGCTTGCTCCACGACGGGACGCGCTCCGTCGTGACCGCGGCCGACAGCCTGATCTTCGCCTGGGCCGCGGACGGGACGCCCTGGTACACGAGCCGCCCGACGGGGGAGTGGGTCGCGACGCCTTGGCCCATCGTGCTGCCCGTCCTCTTCGCAGACTCGCTCTACCGTCCGAACGCTCTGGTGGCGGCGCACGGGTCCGCGATCGTGGCGACGTGCACCGACGGCCGCGTGTACGCCTACCGGCCCGGGCCCCGGAACGGCAACGCTTCGATCCCGATCTCCGGGTGGCCACCTGTCCTCGACACGAACGCCCCCTCCGTGATCGCGACGACACCCCCCGTGCTCGCACCCGGCGGCGCGGTGATCGTGGGTGGAAGCGACGGGCGCGCGTTCGTCATCACGCCGTCGGAGGATCCGACGCAGCCGCCGCGCGTGACCGCAATCTCGGACACGCTCCTCGTGGGCGGGTCACCGGTCGCGTACGCGGTCTCGAGCAACCTTGCCGTCGGACGCTTCGTGGGCGCGGGTGGCTATGAAGTGGCATACGCGCTTCACGACGGGACGATCCGGATCGTGGAGCAGACCGGGAAGAGTCCCGAGCGGTTCGAGGTGAGCTGGCACGCCGGCGCGACCGGCTTCGCGCCGTATCTCCTCGGCGTGGACATGGACCGCGCGGAGGATCGGCACCTCGAGTTGATCGCGGTCGATGTCTCGCAGGGGGCCATTGACTGCTTCGACATGACCGGCGCGGAGTTGCCCGGCTGGCCGGTCGTCGTGCCCGGCGGGCTTGCGGGTCCCGTCGCCGCGGGAGACATGGATGGGGACGGCTATCCGGAGATCCTGGCCATGGACCTGGCGGGCTACGCGCATCGGTTCAGCCGGAATGGCGTCGAGCGGCAGGGCTGGCCGGTATCCCTGGCAGCGCGCTACGGGCCGTCCGCGGTCGGTGGCACGGGTTCTCCGATCCTGGGCGACATCGATCAGGACGGGCGACCCGAAGCGCTCTTCGCACTCGACAACGGCCTCCTCGTCGCACTCGAGCCGGACGGACGAGGCGCCCCGGGCTGGCCGATCTCGGTGCCTGGGGCCGCTGACGACACGCCGCTCCTCGTCTCGCTCAACGGCACGGACCTTCCTCCCGATCCGCCGGGACCCCCCTGGGTCCATATCGTGGCTGGAGGAGGCTTCGATGGAAGTCTCGGCGGGTACCAGCTTCCCGCCCATGCCGACAGCGCGCGATTCACCACCGATGGGGTGTCCGCGCGCTTTCCCTGGCAGGAGTGGGGCGGCAACCGGCGCCGAAGCTCCGTGCTCGAGGACACCCTCCTGATCATCGCCACCCCCGTGGCGTCGGCGCTTGATCCCGGATCGGTGTACTGCTACCCGAACCCGGCCCGGGGGAACGAGATCGGCGTCGCTTATACCCTGGGCGAGGGGGTCACCGAGGTGATCATCCGGGTGCTCGATCCGACCGGTCGGGAGGTGGAACGGCTGACGCCAGCCCCCGAACCGACCCAGAATGTGGCCAAGATCTTGCTCACCAATCTGGCTAGCGGGGTATACGTAGTGCGCGTCGAGGCGAAGCGCGGGGGGGGCTCGGACGTCGCATTTCAGAAATTTGCGGTTGTAAGGTGAGCCTATGTGCCGATATAATAAGACGTTGTCGTCATCGTCATACCGACCGGCTGAAGGGACCCGTATCCTGACCCGCTGCTCGTCCATCGCTGCGCTGCTCCTGGGTGGTACATTCTTCTGCACGGTCAGCACCGGGGTACACGCATCCCCGCTCGACCGCGACGAAGCCACGCCCCAGGAGATCCTCCTCGCCCAGCGCGCGATCGCGGACTCCTCCGCGCATCAAGAGCTTGCCCCGCCCACGGTCGTGGACTCCAAATCGCCGCTCACCGATGAGCCGTCGAATGTGTCCTCGGGCCGCGCCTTCCTCTACAACCTGATCCTTCCGGGAACGGGGCACCTCTACGCGGGATACAAGCGAGGCTGGGCGCACCTGGGGGTGGAGGGGCTCACGTGGGTGACCTACTTCTACTATCACGACCGCGGAACGCAGAAGGAGAACCAGTTCGAGGCGTTTGCCGACGACCACTGGGACTACGACAAGTTCATCTCAACGTGCGGCTGCGCCGGCTCGCCCCAGGACAGCATCATCCGCTACTTCTATGTGAACAACACCCAGCAGTACTACGAGGACATTGGCAAGCTCGAGCACTACTTCGTGGGCTGGGACGACTACAGCCCCCAGACGACGGACTCGGACAACCGCCGCTACTACCGGGGCATCAGGAACGACAGCAACAATTTCTACAAGAACGCCCGCTACGCGGTCGTCACCGCCTTCGTGAACCGCATCGTCAGCGCGGTCGATGTCCTGAGGTTGACGAAGAAGGAGCCATCCCTCAACATCGGCTCCGACACCACCCTTCACTTCAAGATGAGAACCAAGCCGTTCAACAGCGAGAACGCCTTTGGTGTTCGAGTCGTCAAGAAATACTAAGACCAACATCCTCGCCGCCGCCGCCGCCGTCTTCCTGACGACCGCGCCGCAGGCGCACGCCCTTCCGAGCTCCGATCGCCCCGTCGCCGCGTGGTCTCCGCTGCCCGCGCTCTACGGCGATGCGCTCCTCGCCCAGGCTCCGGACCCGAGCGCCACCGCGCCCGCCCCTGCCGCGGCCTCCTCCGAGCCGGCCACGTCGTCCGCGGCCGCGGGATCGGGCAAGAAGGCGCTTCTCTACTCGCTCATCCTCCCCGGGCTGGGTGAGATGTCGATGGGCGAGAAGGGTAGGGCCACGGGCTTCTTCATCGCCGAGGGCTTGATCTGGGCGAACTTCACGTACTGGACGGTCGCGAGCAATCTCCGGCAGGACGACTACGTGGAGCAGGCGCAGATCAACGCCGGCGTCGGCGTGAGCCAGGAGAGCGACGACTACTGGCGGCTCGTGGGGCAGTTCACGTCATCGAGCGGCGAAGGGCCGGGCAGCTACGAGGAGGAACTGCGGCGCGAGGCACGGGACGCCTATCCGAGCGACCCCGCCGCGCAGGACGCGTTCGTCGCGGAGCACCTTCCGACCGGCGACCGCGCGTGGTCCTGGTCGACGGCCACGCTCCAGACCGAGTATCTCGACACGCGCGAGAGCTCGAACCGCGCGCACGACCACGCGAAGTACTCCTTCGCCGCGGCGATCCTGAACCGCGTCGTCAGCGTGATCGACGTCCAGCTCCTGCGGCACCGCGCTTCGAAGGCGGACGCGGCCACGGGGTCGATCCGGGGCGAGACGCGGGTGTACGCCGATGCCGTCGAGGACGGCGGGAGGTTGGTGGTCCAGCGCCGGTTCTAGCGACCCTTGCCGCTCCGCCGCGCCGCGCGCGCCACGGAATTCCATGAGCGGTCCGCGTTCCGCAGTCTCCTGCTTGTCGCCGTCCTCCGCCCTCGCGTCCTTCGCAGCGCTCGCGCTTCTCACGGGTGCAGCCGCCGCGGGATCCGCCGTCGGCACCGAAGTCCGTCCCGGCCCGCCGGTCTCGCTCCGCGCGGAGCGCGTGATCGATCCCGCGACCCTGGACGAACTCGGAATCCCGCACCCATCGCGGCTGATCTACGACGCGAACCATTGCCTCTACATCCTGGACGCGGCGGCGCGCCGGATCGTGAAGCTCGATCCGTTCGGGAAGCCCCTCTGGGACCTGGGCGGCTACGGCGACGACGACCAGTCCTTCTCGCTCCCGGTGGATCTCGCCATCGACCGCCGGCAGTCGCTCCTCGTGCTCGACAGGGGAAAGAACGCGGTGGTCGCGTTCGATCCGGCCGGGCACTTCCTCGGGGTGCGCACCTTCGGCGAGAGCGTCGCGTCGGACGCGAGCGACCCCGGCGCCCGGCTCCTCGTGGATCCCTTCGGCGAGCTGTGGCTCCTCGACCCGAGGGAACGGGACCTGATTCCGCTCGACGACCGTCTCGAGCGCTCCCGGCGATCGCGATTCCTGGCGCCGGAGGCCTCGGCCGGCAGCCCTGCGGCGATCGTCTTCCTTCCCACCTCCGGGGGCTGGGTCTTCGACGCGGCAGGGCGCAAGCTCCGGCGCTTCGGGAACAACGGGCAGATCGGAGCCGCCCTGGCCGATTCCCTCGAGCCGTCGGGCGCCGCCGACCTCGCCGTCGATCCGGCCGGCTTCCTCTACGCGGCGGATCGCGACGGCCAGCGGCTCCTCGTGCTGGACGACGGTGGAGGATCGAGACTCGAGCGCGTGCTCGGCGGCCCCGGCATTCCGTGGCGCCCGAGCGCCGTCGCGGTGAGCCGCTCGGATCGGCTCGCGATCCTCGACTCCGAGCGGGGTGAGATCCAGATCCTGACGGTCGAGCGGGGACGCGCACCGTGACCGCCCGACCCGGCGATCGTCGCCCCGCCGCCGGCCGCTGCCGCCGAGCCACCCAGGCTGCCATGGTCTGGCTGGCTGCCCTGGCATGTGCGGCCGGCCCTCGCACCGCGATGGCGCGCCCGGTGCCGAGCCTCTGCCCCGGCGGGTGCGATTCGCCGCCCGACACGATCGTGGTCGAGCTGCCGGTCGCCCGCGCCCCATCGCTCCTCGCGCTCCGCGCCGCGGGACCGCTCGCGATCGACTCCGGCCCGCGCGCGCCCGACAGCACGGCGAGCGTGCTCCGTCCCGAGATGCGCTCGTGGATCGCCTCGTCCGCGGAGGCCGGCGCCGCGGCGGCCGGGACTCCAGCCCCGTCCCCGAGTGCCGACGCCATCACCTTCAGCGGGCTGAAGGCTGTGAGCGTCGAGATCGGCGCGAACCGTGCGGCCTCGATGACCCAGTCCCTCGACCTCACGATCCGCGGCCGGATCGCTGGCGACGTCGACGTCGCCGCGAGCCTGAGCGACCGCCGCCTGCCGTTCGAGCCCGACGGCTCGAGCCGCGAGCTCGAGGACCTCGACAACATCACACTCTCGGTGAGGGCTCCGCGCGGTGAGGCGACGATGGGCGACTTCCTCCTCGACGGCGTCCCGGGCGAGTTCGCCCGGCTCACGCGCCATCTGCAGGGGGTGCAGGGATCGGCCAAGACCGGGGACGCGCACTGGAGCGTCGCGGCCGCGAGCGAGAAAGGGGAGAAGCGAAGCGCCGAGTTCCGAGGCGAGGAAGGCCGGCAGGGACCCTACCCGCTCCTGGCCCCCACGCTCGGCGAGTCGAACGAAGGCGTCGTCGCCGGCTCCGAGACGATCTGGCTCGACGGCGCGCGACTGAAGCGAGGCGCGGACGCGGACTACGTGATCGACTACGGCGCCTCCACCGTCACCTTCACGGTCCACCGCCCGATCACCGCGCAGAGCCGGATCGCGGTCGACTTCGAGGCCGCGTCGAGCCGATACCGCCGCAGCCTCTACGCCGCGACCACGCAGGGGAGCGCACCGGGCCGGGGCGGCTGGTACGCCAACTACCTGAGCGAGGGGGACGATCCCTCGAGCCCGATCGGAGCCGACCTCACCGCCGAGGACCGCGCGTCCTTGAGCGCGCTCGGCGACTCGGCTGGTTCCGTGCTGCCGAGCGGCGTGCGCTACGCCGGGCCCGGCCTCGGATCCTACGACTGGGACGAATCGGATCCCGCGAATCCGCACTGGGTGTACCTCGGAACCCAGCACGGCACGTACGAGGTCGAGTTCGCGAGCGTCGGCGCCGGGCGGGGAGCCTACGCCGACACGACCGCGACCGACGGCGCGCGCTTCTACCGATACCGGGGCGTGAATCTCGGGTCCTATTCCCCCGGCCGGCCCCTCGCGGTGCCAAGCTCGCGTCGCCTGCTCGACCTGGGGGGCAACGCGCGTCTCCTCGGCGCGATCGGCATCGACGGCGAGATCGCCCGCTCCGGCTTCGACAAGAACGCGCTCTCCTCGCGCGACGACGGCGACAACGCGGGCATGGCGGCCCGCTTCCAGGCGCGGCTCGATCCCCGCTCGATCGCGATCGGCGGGCTCCACCTGGGCTCGCTCCGCGCCGAGGGCAAGGTCCGCTCGCGGGGCAATCGCTTCGAGGCGTTCGACCGAACCGATCCCGCCTTCGAGTACGAGCGGTGGAACCAGGCACCCTCGAGCGCGGGCGAGGACCGCCAGGAGCTGTCGGTGCAGTACGACCCGACGGGGGGGCTCGCGCTGCGCGGCGATGTGGGTCGCCGGCGGGTGACCGGTGGATCGGAGTCGGTCCGGCGAGGCGCCCAGGCCATTCTCAACACGGCGCTCACCGGATCCGTGAGCTGGGAGGAGGCGAGGAACGGCACCGGGGCGGACCACGGCCTGCGCTCGCTCTGGGGCGCCGATCTCGGGAGGGACCGCGGATGGCTCCAGCCGCGCGTGACCGCGAAGGAAGAGCGGATCCAGGGTCAGGACGGAGACAGCGTCGACGCGCGGTGGAATCGGGACCTCGGCGTGATCCTGCGCGTGGCGCCCGGCCGCACGCTTCGCCTGCGCGGCGGCTACACGCGGCATGACGGGACGGTGGAGGACGAGCCAGGCTCCACGCCGATCGCGGATCAGGCCACGACGTGGGACGGTGGCGTGTCGGCGCGGCTCGGCGCATCGTTCTCCGTCGACGGAGGCTTCACGCGGCGGCTCGCGGAATCGCAGTCCGGTCCCCAGACCACGAATCTCGCGCAGCTCGCCGTTTCGGCCGGCCGGCCCGGCGCGCCGGTCAGCTCGGAGCTCCGCTACGACGTGAACCAGCTTCGCGAGACGACCCTCGTCCGCGAGCTCCGGCCGGTCGGGAACGGCAGCGGCTCCTACGATGCGTACGGCAATCCGCGGCTCGGCGGCGGTTACGAGATGGTGACCTCGAGCGGGGATCCCACGACGCGGTCGCGCGCCGTCGTGCAAGTTCGTTTCGACGCATTCCCGTCCCGGGCCACGGCCCCTCCGGGCCGGAGGCACGCGGCCTGGCGCGGGCTCGGCGGGAGCACGTTCCTTCGCGTGGAAGCTCTCTCGACGCTCCCGCTCGGGAGCCCGGACGAAGCCTTCCGCCCCGACGCCTACCTGGATCCGGAGACCACGATCCGCGGCGACGTGTCCGCGCGGCAGACGCTCGAGTTCGCTCCGGCCGGGCGTCGCTACGATCTGCGCGCGGAGGTGGGTTATCGGCGCGAGCAGAATTCCGAGATCGAGGAGCTCACGACGGAGCGGCGTACGGGAGATGCGCGCGCGAGCCTGAGGCATCCGCTGCCGGGCGGACTCCGCGGATCGTGGACGGTCACCTACGATCGCGCGCGGCAGTCGATCGCGCGAGACGACTCGTCCGAGGCGTACGCCTCGCAGATGCGGGGTCGCGGCTTCGAGGGCGAGGTCTCGCGCGAGCTTCGCGGCTTCGGGCAGGTCTCGCTGCTCGCGCGCCAGAGGCGGGACATCGACCTCACGCACGGAGGATACTTCGATCTCTGGTCCGCCGGGCCCACGGCGCGCTACGCCTCCGGCGCGAAGGTCCGGATCGACGCGCGCGCTCTCTACGGATGGAGCGCGCAAGAGGGCACGTACGCGCCGCCCGGCCTCTACACGACCGCTCCGGTCGGCAGACGGCTCGACTACGACCTGCTCGGCGAGTACCGCATTCACGACCGCGTGTCGCTCTCGGTCAACTGGACAGGCTTTCAGGCCCCGAACCGCCCCGGCTACTACACGGGGCGCTTCGAGCTGAAGGGGAGCTTCTGATGACGCGCGCGCGCGGAGCGACGTGGGACGTGCGGATGCTCTGGACACGCTGCGCGCGGAGGATCTGGGTTTGGGCTGCGCTCGTCGCCGCGGCGCCGCTCCTCCTCCTCGCGCCCTGCGCGCGCGGCTCGGACGGGGTCGCCGGATCGAGCGCGCCCTCGCGCTACACGCTTCGCGTCCTGGGGGTGGCCGACTCCGTGGTGGCGGCCGAGACCGGGGAGACACGTCCGCTCGACCGCCTGTGGGTGCGAGCCGACATCGATCGGCTCGCGGGACGCATCCGCGACCGGCTCGCCGTCGTGGGCCGCTATGACGCGCTGGTGCGGCTCATGATCGCCGAGGGAAACGGCACGAGCCCTGGACTCGCGACGCTTTCGGTCGAGGGAGCCGGTGCTACGGCGCCTTCGGCGTCGACGGCGGCTCCCGCGCCGAGGACGCCCGCGGCTCCGGCGCTCCGGATCGTCCCTCTCGATGCGGGGGGGGTGCACGATCCCGCCGCCGTCTTTGCGCGCGGCGCGCGTGGCGGCGTGTCGCCGCAGGCGATCGCGGGGGGGCTCGATGCGCTTCGCGATGCGGCCGTGGAGCTGGGGCGCTATGCCGCCACGGTGACCCTCGATTCCATCGTGCCCGCCGGCGACTCGCTTCGCGTGCACGTGCGTCTCGCGGCGGGGCCGCCGGTGGTGTTCGACAGTCTCGAGATTCCCGGGGCGTCCGTGACGCGGCCCCGCTCCGCCGCGACGATCGCCGGGCTCCACGAAGGACATGTCCTCACGCCGGACCGGATCGCGGAGGCGCGCGAGCGGCTGCGGTCGAGCGAGCTCTTCGCCTGGGTCGGAGAACCGCGCGTCGTGCCTGGCGCGGAGCCCGGCCATGGCCATGTCGTCATCCCGGTCGAGGAGTCGAGCGCGAGCCAGTTCGAGGGAGCGCTCGGCGTGGCGCCCGGCGAGGGGCTCACGGGGCGCGTCGATCTCGGGCTCGGCAACATCGCCGGCACAGGTCGCGCGGCCGGCGCGCGCTGGGTCGGGTTCGGAAATGGACGGTCCCTCTACGCGCTCCATTACAGGGAGCCGTCGCTCTTCGGACGCGCGGTCGACGCGAGTCTCGCGCTCGACGCGGACCTCGCGGACTCACTCTTCAGCCACACGAGCTGGTCGCTTGCGCTCGGCGGCCGGCCGGCCTGGCGCACGCGCGCGGAGGCGGCCGTCGCGCACAGCGGCACGATCTACACGGGGAGTGGGCGCGGCTCGAGCGCGACCTGGTCGGTCCGCGGAGGGCTCTCGTGGGAAGGCCTCGCCCCGGCCCCCAACCCGTCTCGCGGGTGGAGCGCGTCGCTCGACGCGGAGGGTGGCCGGCGCACCGACGTGTTCCCCGGAATCGAGGAATCGCGTCGTGGCCTGTGGCGCGGCCGCCTGCACCTCGCCTCGGCGGCGCCCCTCGGTGGCTCGCGGGTCCTCTTTGGGTCCGTGCGCGCCGAGCAGGTCTCGCTCGGCGACGGCGAGTTCCCGGTCGAGGAGCTCCGATACCTGGGCGGAAGCGAGGGGCTGCGCGGACATCCCGACCGAGCCTTCGCGGGCAGCCGCATCCTCGCGATGACCCTGGAGCAGCGCTGGATCACCGACCCGCGCGGCGGCCGGGCATACCTCTTCCTCGACGGCGGCGCGCACGCGCTCGACGCCCCGCTCGCGGCGGGATCGCCCGCGAATGCCGGGCTCGGCACGGACGGCTCCAGCGTGACGGTGGTGGACCCGACATCGGCCACGCTCTCGCGGACGGTATTGAGCGACGGGTGGGAGATGGGGTACGGTGCCGGCCTTCAGACGCGCATGGCGTCGGGTCTCATGGGGGTCGAGCTCGGCCTCCGCCCGGGCGCCGCGCTCCGGGAGGCGACGATCCACATCCGATACGCGAGCCGCTGGTGAGCGCAAGGGCCGAGCAGCGCGTTCGGTCCCTGAGACAGCAGATCGAGCGTCACGATCATCTCTACTACACGCTCGGCCAGCCGGAGATCTCCGACCGCGACTACGACGCGCTCATGCGCGAGCTGGAGGAGCTCGAGCGCGCCCACCCCGATCTGGCCGATCCCGACTCGCCGACCTCGCGCGTCGCGAAGGGGCTACTCACCGGCTTTCCCACCGTCCGCCACACCGCGCCGATGCTCAGCCTGGACAACACCTACTCGCTCGACGAGGTGGCGGAGTTCGACACGCGCGTGCGGAAGGGGCTTGGACGGGAGCGGATCGACTACGCGGTCGAGCCCAAGGTGGACGGGGTGGCGATCCATCTTCGCTACGAGAAGGGCCGCTTCACGCTCGGGCTCACGCGCGGCGACGGCGAGCGCGGGGACGAGATCACCGCGAATCTTCGGACCATCCGCTCCATTCCGCTCCGGCTGACCGGCCGGAACGTGCCGGACCTCGTCGAGGTGCGGGGCGAGGTCTACATGGAGACGGCCGCGTTCCAGGCGATGAACGCGCGGCGCGCGGAGGCGGGGAAGCCGGCGTTCATGAATCCCCGGAACGCGACGACCGGCAGTCTCAAGATGCTCGACACCTCCGAGGTGAGCCGACGGCCGCTCCAGATGTTCGTCTACCAGCTTCTCCACGCGGACCGGCACGGCATCGAAACACACCTCGAGGGGCTCGCGCTCGCTAGGAAGCTCGGGCTGCGCGTCAACCCGCGCAACTCGATCGCGCACGGATACGACGATCTTCGCGCTCAGTGCGAGGCCTGGGGCGACGAGTGGGGCTCCTTGCCCTACGGCGCCGACGGGCTCGTGATCAAGGTGAACGATCTCCGCGATGCCGCGCGGCTCGGGTCCACCTCCAAGAGTCCCCGCTGGGGGATCGCCTACAAGTTCGGCACCGTGGAGGCCGAGACGGTGCTCCGGAAGATCGATCTCCAGGTCGGCCGCACGGGCGTGGTGACGCCGGTCGCGCTGCTCGAGCCGGTGCTCCTCCTCGGCACCGAGGTGAAGCGGGCCACGCTGCACAACCAGGACGAGATCGACCGCAAGGACATCCGCGAAGGGGATCGCGTCGTGCTCGAGAAAGGGGGCGAGGTCATCCCGAAGGTCGTACGGGTGGTGCCCGGCACCGGCCGGCGCGGCCCCCGGTTCGTCCTGCCCTCGACGTGCCCGGTCTGCGGGACCACCCTGACGCGCGATCCCGAGCAGGCCGCCGTACGGTGCGAGAATCTCTACTGCCCGGCGCAGGTTCGCCGACGGATCCAGTACTACGCGAGCCGCGGCGCGCTCGACATCGAGGGGCTCGGGGAGCGGACGGTGGACCAGCTCGTGGATGCGAAGCTCGTGGAGGACCCGGCGGATCTCTACGACCTCACCGTCCTTGATCTCGTCGAGCTCGAGGGCATGGCCGACAAGTCGGCCGGGAATCTCGTGCGCGGGATCGCGGCGAGCAAGGGCGCGCCGCTCGACCGGCTCCTCACCGCGCTCGGCATCCGTCATGTCGGGAACACCGTGGCGCGGCTCCTCGCCGAGCACTTCCGATCCCTCGCCGCCCTCTCCGAGGCCGACGAGGAGGCGCTCCTCGAGATCCCCGGCATCGGGCCCGAGATCGCGGCGAGCGTGGTGGCCTTCTTCCGCTCGAAGGAGGGGCGCTCCCTCGTGAAGCGGCTCGTCGAGCGCGGCGTGAAGGGGAAGGCGCCTGAGCGGCGCGCCGCTGCGGCGGGACCCTTCGCGGGGAAGACCTTCGTGCTCACGGGGACGCTCGGCATGCCGCGCGAGGAGGCCGAGGAGCTGATCCTGCGCGGCGGAGGTCGCGTGACCTCCTCGGTGAGCAAGAAGACCGATGCCGTGGTCGTCGGCGAGGACGCCGGCTCGAAGCTCGACAAGGCGCGCGCCCTGGGCGTCCCGACCTGGGACGAGCCCCGTTTTCGCGCGGCGCTGCGCGAGGCGGGCCTACGAGTGTCCTAGCACCTTCCACGCTTCACGGCCATGCTCAAGCGGATGGGAATAGCCGGATAGCTTCTCGCGGTTCCGATCCGTCCCCGAGGACCCAGGGCCGGTCGTTGACACCGTACGGGTCCGTCCCGTAGGGTCGGTGGGGATACCCTCCGACCTATGAAAACTTCCGAACCTACGATGTCCGAGGCGCTTGCGGGCGCATTCGAGCGCCTGGAGCGGCGGGTGCCGGCGTTCGAGCGCCGGGCCGGCCAGCTCGCGATGGCTGCCCTGTGGGAAGGCGTGCTCGAGCGCGGGGGCGTCCTTGCGGTCGAGGCTCCGACCGGCATTGGAAAGTCCCTCGCCTACCTCCTTCCATCGCTCCTTCG
>JAEHDN010000094.1 GCA_016880395.1 Candidatus Eiseniibacteriota bacterium | reverse complement strand
GGCTCCTGAAAGCACAAGGGCAGTCGTCATGGTCCACACCCTCCATTGCTGCGGGGGAGGCTTTCGCCCGGCGGGCGCCGGACGGTCTAAAAAAGCATACGTCGCACCATTCGTGATGGTCAAGGCGAACCGGACAAGGAACTTCGAATTCCTGACAGGATGGCAGGCCGTCGCCGAGCGGCCACTCGCCCCGCTCGCCCGTCGCCCGTCATAACCGAAGATTTGCCATCCGCTTTCGAGGGTGGCTTCCCCTTCTCTCGCGGGGCACGTCCGATGCTCTTGGTTCTCCGAGGATCCTGTCGCCCCGATCGAGGCTGCCGCCTCGACGGAACCGCCGCCGACGAAGGAGGCAGCCATGAAGCGTCTCATCGGCACCCTGTTCGTGATGGCGATCTTCGCGGCCCCGGCCTGGGCCGGGAAGGCCGCGACCAAGTCATCCTCGCCCGAGGCCGACGCGCTACCCGCTTTCAGTCAGATCGACAACGTCGTGATCCTGATCGAGGATCTCGACGCCTGGATGCAGACCCACCGGTCGCGAACCGAGCTCCGTCAGATGAACCGCGCGATGGGCAACGCGTGCGAGCGGTTCAAGAGCATGGAAACCATGACCGGCGCTCTCGCCAGCGACAAGGACTTCAAGAAGGAGAAGGGTCACGCCGACGAGCTGAAGCGGCTCCAGGCATCGCTGACGCTCCTCGGCACGGAGCTGACCGGGTGGCAGGAGGAGCTCAAGGCGATGGCCCAGCTCCCGCCCGCGACCACGGCGGCGGCCGAGGCCGACCGGCAGCGCTGCGAGAGCGCGCGGAAGCAGATCAGCGATCGGATCGCGGCGCTGAGCGCGCGCGCATCGCAGCTCCAGACCGCGGTCGCCACCAACCAGGCGAGGTCCGAGCTCGGTGAGACGGCATTCTCGATGAGCGCCGCGCTCGAGCAGCTCGCATCGATCGCCCAATCGCTCGACCGGCTCAACAAGGATCCGGCTCTCGATGCCCAGTGCCTGAGCCACGTCAGTCTCGCGCAGGAGCGCCTTCTCGCGATGCTGCAGCAGATCGATGCCTGCCAGGCCTGCGTGACGACGCTGGCGTCGAAGTCCTGATGCTGTAACAGGCAGACAGTGGGCGCCCTCGCCAAGCTGATCATGCCTGGCCGGGACGGAGGCAACATCCTCATGACGATCCTGCTCGGGATCGGCGGGTCCCTGCTGGCCGGATTTCTCGGCCGAGCCATGGGCCTCTATCAGGAGGGTCAGGGTGCTGGCATCGTGGCATCGATCGTCGGCGCGATCCTGCTCCTCTTGATCTACAGGACGCTCAGGCACCGGAGAGTCCCAGCCTAGCGGACCGCCGTTCCGTTGTTCGCCCCGGCGCCCGGAGTCGTTTTCGCCGGACGCCGGGGCTATTTGTTGCCCGGAGCGTGGTATCGTACCGGGCTGATGACCCCCGGAAACCAGCGACGGAAGCAGTCCGGAGCCAGGTCCGGCCGCACGGCTCCAACGACCGGGCGGCCGGCGGAGCTGTCCCTGCCATGGGTGGTCGCGACCATCGCCGCGGTCGTCGTGGCCCTGGCCTGGTACTTCCTCACGCAGGAGCTCCGCATCGCCGAGCAGTGGGGCTACGCGCTCGACGACTCCTGGATCTACGCCGTGATGGCGCGCAATTTCGCGACGGGCCACGGATTCGCGTTCAACCCGGGCGAGGCGGTCGCCGGCTCCACGGGGCCGCTCTACACGTTCATCCTCGCGTTCTTCTACGCCCTGTTCCACGAGGTGGTCTGGAGCGCGAAGATCTTCGGCATCGTCTGTCAGATCGGCGCGGGGATCTCGCTCTACTTCGCAGCTCTGGCGCTCCTGCCGGGACGCCGCGTGCTGGCGCTCTTGGCCGCGCTCCTCGTGGTCACGTCTCCACCGCTCGCCTGGGGAATGCTCTCCGGAATGGAGATCCCGCTCTACCTCCTCCTGGTCTGTTCGGGGCTCGCCCTCTACTTCCGAGGGCGCCAGACCCTCGCGGTTCTGCTCTGGAGCATCGGCGTGTGGGCCCGGCCCGACGGCATCTTCCTGCTCGGGCTCGGGCTCATCGCCCCGCCGAGGCAGGCGCTCCGTCGCGTCCTGGTCGCGGCGCCGATCCTGCTCGCCTACTTCGGGTTCAATCACGTGATCGGGGGGCACTGGATGCCCCAGACGGTCGGGGCGAAGGCGCACTTCGGGATCAACCTCGTAGGCCGCACGTGGAACATGATGCGCGAGTGGGGCGCGCTGTGGGGGGTGCCGTATCGGCCCACGGATCAGCTCGAGGAGCCGATCCTCTTCCTCCTGCTCTTGATCGTCGGCGCCGTGCTGACCTGGAGGCGGAAGCCGCTGCTCGCCGCCTATGCCGTCGGTTTTCCGATCGCGCTCTCCCTGTTCCGGGAGCACAGCGCCTCGCACAAGCGCTACATCCTCTACGTCATTCCCTTCGCCATGCTCCTCGCCGTGATGGCCATCGACGCGATGTCCCGCCGATGGGGGGATCGGCGCGCCCCGAAGTTCGCCGCGCTCGCCTGCGCGGGATGTCTCCTGTGGCAGGCGTCCTACCTCCCGCACGAAGCCGACGTCTACGCGTGGAATGTCCAGAACATCAACAAGATGCAGCGCCTGCTCGGGACCTTCGTCAAGCTTGTCACGAAGCCGGGCGATGTCGTCGCCACGAATGACATCGGCGCGATCGCCTACTTCGGCGAGCGGAAGGTGGTCGACCTGATGGGGCTCATCTCGCCGCAGCGATCCCTGCCCTCGAACCTCGAGCTCTACAAGCCGAAGCTCCTCCTCGTCTTCGTCACGTGGTTCAAGGGCTATGCGGTGCCGGATCCCAAGACCGACAACTTTCTCTTCTACGACGCCGACTCGACGTACCGATACGAGCTCCTTGCGGGCGTCCAGCTCCGGAAGAACACGATCTGCGCGAGCGATCGGATGACCGTGTACGAGCGACTGGGCCCGGGCGATCCGTCTCCGTCGCGGCGCTTCCTGTACGTGTACTGACGACCGGCGCATGGCCGGCCGTCACATACCGCGTCAGTCCGCGACCAACCGGCCCAGCTTGACGACGGTGTTCCAATTCCGACCCGTGGCGCGCGTCCGGAGCTTTCGCTCGAGGAGCGCTGTGGTCAGTCGGGAGCGTCCGACGCCGTCCGGATAGACGATGTACGCTTGACGGCCGACGACCCCGACCACCTCGCGGCCCGTGATCGCCCCCTGGAGCTCCGCGACGGCACCGCCGCCGGGAGGCTCCTTCAGGAACATCACGAGGAGATGGCCCGGATCGCGCTTGGCTTCCGCGTGGAACGGATTCGCGGCGAGCACTGCGCGCCATTCCCTGGCCGTGCGGACGAAGAAGTCGGTCTCCAGGCCGAGCCGGCGCTGGGCCTCCTTCTCGAGCCGTCGCTCGAGGGAGGACGAGGTCCCGGAGGCCGCCTCGAACACGAGATTGCCACTCTGGAGCAGCGAGCGCGGACTGCCGAACTCGAGGTCGAGCAGCATCTCGCAGAGGGAGGCCATGCCGACCTTGTTGTGGGCGGGGAGATTGACCGCCCGGAGAAGTGCGATGACCAGCATCTTCACCTTTCTCCGCAGAGGACGGTGGAAACGCGGGGACATGCTAGCATGGAGGAAGTATGGCGACATTTCTCTTCAAGACGGAGCCCACGACCTACTCCTTCGACGATCTCGTGCGCGACAAGACAACCGTCTGGGACGGCGTGTCGAACGCGCTCGCGCTGAAGTATCTAGGCTCGGTGCGCAAGGGTGACACGATCGCGATCTACCACACAGGCGACGAGAAGCAGGTGGTCGGGCTCGCCACGGCGACGTCGGACCCGTTCCCCGACCCCAAGCTCAAGGATCCGAAGCGCCTCGTCCTCAAGCTCAAGGCGGAGCGCCCGCTCACGTTCCCGGTTCCCCTGAGCGCATTCCGCGCCGATGACGTGCTCGCGACAACCGAGCTCGTCCGGCTGCCGCGGCTCTCGGTGATGCCGCTCACCAAGGCCCACCTCGCGCGGATGCTCGAGCGCGCTGGGATGAAGGGGGGACGCTGAGGATGGCTGCCGACGTTCCGTGCGCCAGGCGCTCCGCGTGATCCGCGCCGAGCGGGTCTAGAGCGCCGGGTCAGCGCACCTCCATCAAGAGTCGCTCCGGCGCCGGAGCGTCCACCGCGAGCCGGCGGAACACGAGCATCTGATCCTTCGAGCAGATCGTGTTGTGACGCAGCTCCACGGCCCCCACGATCATGTACTTGTGGGTGGAATCCGGATCGAGAAACACGAATCCGCGGCTATCGGGATCCCAGAGCGCGTAGTCGTGGAACCAGTCGACGAAGATGATGAGGAGCTCGGGCTTGTAACGGCCGAGCATCCGGGGGAAGGGCTCGGGCGGGGTGATCAGGCCCATGAGATCCACGACGGGCCGCTCACTGTAGTATCCGATCCCGCCGATGTCGTTGGCCCCGATCCGGTCGCCGGGGCGCGTGATGCCCCGTGCGAACGCTCCCAGCGCGCATTGCATCTCATTGATGTTCTGGACGTTCCAGCCGTGGATCTCGGCCTCGCGGCGCGCGTACACGAGCTGCCACGCGATGCAGATAGCGCCGACCATGACGAGCGCCCGCCGTCCCAGGCTGGGTCCGAGACGGTCGGAGACCACCCCCAGACCGACCGCGGCCAGCGTGATCCCGAAGGGAATGACATAGAGGATGTACCGCTTGTGCGAGCCGCTGTGCTCCTGGAAGAGCGAGAGGGCGATCGGGAATCCGATCGCGTAGAGGGCGAGGAGCGGACGGCGGCGAGCGAGAGACGCAGCCCCGATCCCTAGGAGCGCGAGGAGGAGCACCGGCTCCTCCAGATCGTCCATGGATCGGTACGGAATCCCCCAGAGCGCCCCCCACTCGCGGAACAAGTTGAGCGTGCGCGTGCCGAGCTGGACTCCGAAGTGGGCCTTCGCGGCGACGGTCTGGGGCACCCAGTGCCCGCCGATCACGTGATTGAACGCGAAGAACCCGAGCAGGATGGGAGCCGCGATCAACGCGCGTTTCCAGAGTTCGCGCGGGGGGCCGAGCGCCAGCGCGAGCGCGACCAGGAAGAGCCCGTCCGGCCGCACCCAGACGCCTGCGCTCCAGTAGAGCGTGGCGAGGGCATGGCGGCCCCGCGCGTGCGCCTCGATTCCGAGGCAGACCAGAAGCAGATAGAACGAGATCTCCATGCCGGAGAGAGCACCCCAGACGAGCGCCGGCGCGGTTCCGAGGAGGCATCCCGCCACGAGCGCGACGCCCGGCCGTTCAGGGACCAGCGTTCGAACCGCCCGGTGGATGGCGATCGACGCCCCGAGCAGGCACGCGAGGCCGAAGAGCTTGGCGCTCCACACGATCTCGTGGAACAGGAGATCGAAGAGCGCGAGGACGAACGTGTAGAGCGGCCCGGTCGCTCCGGCGACAGGCTCTCCGGGATTGAAGGCGAAGCCGCGGCCCGTGGCGAGGTTTCGCGCCATCGTGGCGTAGATCCAGGAGTCGTCGAGGGAGAAACCCCACCGTCCAGCGATCCGATGCTCGGCGTCGAGGTAGAGTCCCGCGGTCCCCAGGACTGCCACGAGGAGGAGCAGAGGAACGAGCCGGTCCTGGATGCCGGCCATGACGCCGCGTGGGTACCCCGTTCCAGCGCGCAGGCCCGTCCCCGGGCGCCCCGAACTCCGGGCGGGAGCCTTCATGATCCCGGATCTTCCCACGCCGTGGGTCGTGATCAAGCTACTTTGCGGGGCGCGGACCGCGCTCCAACTCCCGTGCCAGCCTCGATCGATGGTGGACATGGCGGCGCTCCCGCTCTTCCGGGTAGGTAGAGCTCCTCGCACGACCGTCCACGCGGCCGGCCCCTCGAACGAGGGGTCGGCCGTTCTTCATGGCACAGCGCGTTCACGACCTGAAGCCCTTTGACACCCGCCGACGGTGGGTGCAGGATGCGGCAGGGCGACCGGGTCCGTGGAATCGTGCAACGCGATTACGGCGCGTGACTGGTCCGGTCCGACCAGATCCAGACGAACGCTCAATCCTTCGGATCCACGACCGATACATGGACGTATCGCTCGGGGGAGCGGCCTCTCCCCCGACGGAGCCCGCGCGGTCGCGGGCCGTTCCGACGTGAGGCCTTCGCGTGCCTCAAAGGAGGATCCCGATGAATCGAGCCCTGAGGACCGCCGTCGTGCTCGTGACGGCGGTCGGTGTTGCCGGATGCGTCTCCAGCTCGAAATTCAACAAGCTGAAGGCCGAGCAAGCCGTCCTGCAGAACGAGAAGTCCGCCGTCCAGACGCAGGCGGATTCCCTCGCCCGCGCGAACACGCAGATGAGATCCGACATCGACAAGCTGCGGAGCGACACCGCCGGGCTCGCGGCCGAGCGCGACTCGCTCCTCAAGACGCACGAGCAGGCCGTCTCCCAGTACGACGCCGTGGTGAACCAGCTCTCCAAGGAAGTGGAGAAGGGGAATCTCCAGGTGCGCCAGTACAAGAACATGCTGACCGTCGACGTGGCCGAGCAGATCTTCTTCGCCTCGGGCAGCGCGACCGTGAAACCGACCGGTCAGGAGGTCCTGAGGAAGGTCGGCGAGGCGATGGCGAACTATCCGGACAAGGCGATCCGCGTCGTCGGGCACACGGACAACGTGCCGTTCAAGGGGAAGATGACGAACTGGGAGCTCTCCGTGATGCGCGCGACCAGCGTCGTCCGGTTCTTACAGGATGCGTGCAAGATCGACGCGGAACGCCTCGAGGCGGCCGGGCGCAGCGAGTACCAGCCGGTCGCGTCGAATGACACGCCGGAGGGGCGGCAGAAGAACCGGCGCATCGAGATCACGCTTCTCGACAAGAGCTTCCTCGAGACATCAGCGCCGCAACAGGCCACGAGTGGAGCGACGGAGTAGTCCGCACCCAATCGAGCGTCGCCCGTCGAACGAGATGGGCCGGGACGCACGCAGGCGCCGTCGCGGTGCGGCCGTCGCGCTTGGGCTGATCGCCCTCGCGGCGCCGCTCGCGGCGGACCCTGTCCTCGCCCTCACCTTCACCCGACACCCGTCCGTTTGGCTCCGGACGACCGATTCGATCACGATCGCCTGGCAAACCGATGCGCCTTCCACCGGCACCGTGCTCTTCGGAACCACGCCCGAGCTGGGGGAGGAGCGCACGCACGTGGGGTCGGGCGTCGACCACGAGGTCCTTCTCGACGGCCTCACTCCAGGCACGACGTATTTCTATCGCGTGGTGTCGGACACCGACACGACCGGCGGGACCGACACCTTCGCCGCGGCGCCGATCGGTGACGCCCCCTTCCGGTTCCTCGCCTTCGGGGACCTGGGTCGGGCCACGCCGGAGCAGCTCGAGGTGGCCGCCCGCGTCGATTCGCTCGACGCCGACCTCGCCATCCTGACCGGCGACATCATCTACGAGGCGGGTGAGGCGGCGAACTTCACGCCGCAATACTTCGACGTGTACCGCCCCACGATCGCGCGCATTCCCTTCTATCCGAGCCTCGGGAACCATGACGTCGTCACCGCGAATGGGTTGCCGTACCTCGACGCGTTCCACCTTCCGTCCAACAATCCGGCGGCGAGCGAGCGGTACTACTCCTTCGACTTCGCGAACGCGCATTTCGTGGCCCTGGAGGTGACGATCGAGAATGACCTGCCCGACCCCACTATGCTCGCTTGGCTGGACGCGGATCTGGCCGCCTCCTCCAAGCTCTGGAAGGTCGTCTACTTCCACGTACCGATGCTGTCCAACCCGGGCGCACACGGCGGGGACGACGTGATCCGGACGGAGCTCCAGCCCATCTTCGAGGCGCGCGGCGTGGATCTCGTGTTCCAGGGGCACAACCACTTCTACACGCGCACCTTTCCGACAATCGGGACCACGCCGGTAGCCGTTGCGCAGGAGCCCCACTACATCAATCCCGGCGCGCCGGTCTACGTCGTGACGGGAGGGGGCGGCCGCTACCTGCACGAGCTCGGGCCGACGCTCACCTACGAGGCGTTCTCGAAGAGCACTTTCCACGTGACCGCGGTCGACGTGTCGGGGAACACGCTCACCCTCCGCGCGATCGAGCGGGACGGCGCTGTGATGGACTCGATGACGCTCTCGAAGGAGACGCCGACCGCGGTCGAGCTTCTGGACTACACCGCCGAGCCCGACCCGGATGGGGTGCGGCTCTCGTGGCGGGTGTCGGGTTCGTCGGACTTCGCCGGCTTCCACGTCTACCGGGGCGCGCGCGCCGACCAGGTCTCGTCCCGACTGACATTGGAGCCCCTCCGCGGAGGCTCGGAGTTCATCTATCTGGACCGGACGGCGGAGGCGGGGAGGACCTACTTCTACGCGCTCGGCGCGATCGACGGCCGCGGCGTGGAGGAGCGTCTCGGACTGGTCGAGGGGGCCCGGGGCGCGGCGTATCGCTTCGAGACGCTCGGCGCCGTGCCGAATCCCTCGGCCCGGGAGTGCGAGATCCGCTTCACCCTCGACCGCGCGTCGAGCGTCGAGATCTCCATTCTCGACCTGGCGGGACGTAGGATCCGGCGGCTGCCTCCCGGGGGGCCGCTCGGGTCGGGGCCGAACAGCGTGCGCTGGGACGGGAGGGACGACCGAGGCCGGCCGGTGTCGGCCGGTGTCTACTTCGTGCGGATCCGGGCGGCCGGGGGAGAGGCCGTGTCGAGGATCGTGCGCCTGCGGTAGACGTCCGCCCGGTGCCCCGGACGCAGGGACGGCCGAGGCGGCGCGCTACGGCGTCTTGGGCCATCCCCACCCGAGCAGGACTCCGAACGTCAGCCCGCCCGCCTTCACGTCCGCTCCACCGAAGGAAACGGTCCCGGTGTCGAAGGCGTTGAAGGTGACATCGGCCGAGCTGTAGCGGACGGCGCCGCCGAGATTGAACGTGCTGCCCACGCGGTAGAACGCGCCTCCGCCGCCCCAGAAGCCGAACCCCTTGTCGTCATCGCTCGCAGAGGTGCCGCCCTGCCGGAACGTGACGTCGATCTTGGCCATGAGAGCCCCAGCGTTCAGGTACGGATAGAACTTGCCCCGGGTCCAGGTCTTGTTGATGCCCGCGCCGAGCTCGTAGGTCGTCGCGTCGATCGTGTAGCTGATCGTACCGCCGAAGCCGTCGTCCGCGTACGCGGTCTTCTCCTCCGACGCCCGCGCGACATAGGTGTCGATGTGCACCGGCCAGGTGGACGGCCCGAAGACCCCCTCCGCTCCGAAGGTCGTCTGCTTGTCGATCGGATCCCAGTCGTCCGAGTCGAAGAGCTTCTGCCCGAGCAGGAAATTCACGTAGCCGGGTCCCGCGCTCGCGAGGGACGGGACGGCGATGAAGGCGCACAGGACGAGCGTCCGGGCGGCGTTGCGGAACGTGCGGCCGATGGGAGTCATGACCCCTCCACGTTGGACTCAGGGCGGAGACGCGCGCAGGGAAGGTAGAACCGGACCGAGAGAGGAGCAAGCACGATTGTGGCGCCATGGTAAGCTCCCATTCCGGTGCCAGCCCACGCCACCAGGTCTCCGTCCAGCGCAAAGGCGTCGCGACGGGGCTCATCCGCCCCGCACGCTCCGGGCCCGCGCCCCCTCGCGCTACCGGATGCAGTCGCCTGGGCGGGCCTGGCCCTGGCGCTCGGCATCCTGATCCTCCACGTGCGCGCCTACGTGTTCCTCACCGATGACTCGTTCATCTCGTTCCGCTATGTCCGCAACCTGGTCCACGGGCACGGCCTCGTCTTCAACCCCGGGGGCGAGCGGGTCGAGGGCTACACGAACATGCTCTGGGTGCTCCTCCTGGCCGGGCTCAGCTTCCTCGGACTCGACCCCGAGCGGATGGCGCTCGTCCTGAGCTTCGCCGCCACGGCCGTTCTCTTCGGGATCGTCGTGCGCTTCGCCTGGGTGCGCTTGCCCGCAGGGAACAAGTGGATCGCCCTGATCCCTGCGTTCTTCCTGGCATCCACGCGCGGGTTCGCGGTCTGGGCCAGCAGCGGTCTCGAGACCAGGCTGTTCGATCTGCTGCTCGTCGCGGGTGTGCTGCGTCTCGTGGTCGAGGTGGAGCCTCGAAGGGGAGGCCAGCGGCTCCGTGTCCTCGCGCCATGGCTTTTCGGTCTTGCGTCGCTCACGCGGCCGGACGGGGTTCTGGTCGGTGGATGCGCATTCCTTGCGGCCGTCGCCTACCTACGCTGGACAACCGGACGGATGCCCTGGCGCCACGTGCTGGGCTGGTGGCCGATGGCCGCTCTTGTCGGGGCGCACACCGCGTTTCGGCTGGTCTATTACGGCGACTTGGTCCCGAACACGTTCTACGCGAAGGTGGGCTCTCGGCATTCGTGGCGGGCCGGCGGCCTGTACCTGGCCCTGGCCGCCATTGAATATGGCGCGATTCTCTGGATTCCCGGCCTCGCGGCTGGAGTGAGGGCGCACGTCCGCGCACGAAGGCTCTTCGTGCCCCTCCTCTTCGCTGCTGCGATCCTCCCGCATACCCTCTATCTCGCCGACATCGGCGGCGACCATTTCGAGTTCCGGCCGCTCGACTTCTATTGGCCATTTGTGTTCCTTCTGATCGCCGACGGCGTGGGCGCCTGGGCTACAACGGGCCGGCGCACCCTCCTGGCGGCCGGCTACGTCGCGCTCGTCCTCTTCGGATTGGTCTGGTTTCCGCTGCGATCCCATCTTCAGTTCCCGAAGGAGTATTGGCCAGGCTTTCCGGGCACGTACCCCGGGCTGCTGGCCGACGCCGACCGATACCTGGCGCCGGAGACGGACCCGGTGTTTCATCTCCCTCCCTTGCAGGGTGTGGCGCGCGTCTACCGCGATCTGATGCGGGAGCAGACGGGCCACTTTGGCGGGATACGACAGGAGGAGCACCAAATGTTCCGCCAGTCCGCCGAGATCGCAGCGCGCGGGCTCCGATCCGGCATCGATCAGGGCAAGCTGCCGCCCGATCTGTACGTGGCTCTGGACTGTGTGGGGGTCGTTCCCTACCGCACCGACTGGCGCATTCTCGACCGGCTCGGTCTCACGGATGCCCACGTGGCCCACGGACCGTTCGTCACTCAGGCGGTGGCACACGGCAAGTACGCGACGATCGACTACGCCCGGGAGCGTGACGTGGACGTGTGGTCGGCCGACCCGGTGTCGCCGGTTCTCCCGGTAGGCAACAACCGGCTCGAGCGCGGCATCCGCAGGGCGCTCGCCGAGGGAGGGGACTACTACTCCGCGGATCTCGGCTCTGGAAACTTCCTTTTCTGCCTCTTTCCGCGCGGTGTGGAACGGGCGCGCTCACGGTTGCCGCGGCTGTCGCTGCTGCCCCTCCAGGACAGCGTGATCGTCGCGAGCTACGTCCGTCAGGCGCTGCCGGGATTCCTCGCCGACCTCGAGCAGGGGCGCGTCGACCCGAGGCGCGTGCAGCGCCTCGGCGAGATCTGCGTGCTCCAGAACGATCTCGCGTCCGCCGCGGAGATCTACGAAGCGGCCTCGCGCTCCTATCCGGACAGCTGGCAGTTCCCCTGGATGCTCGCCATCTGCCGGAAGATGTCGGGGGATGTCGCGGGAGCTGCTGCGCCGCTCGCGCGCGCGGGCGAGATCCTGCGCGCGGGCGGTGACGCGGGCGCGCCGGAGCGGCTCGCGGCGTTGTTCCAGCAGCTTCGCCCGGGCATGTCGCTTCATGGGCTGGCGGGGAAGGAAGAAGAGCCCGAAGACAAACGCTCCCCGCCGGGGTAGGCCGGCGAGGAGCGCTATCGGTGGTGCGGAGAAGCGGCTACCGGGCGACGATCGTGATCGGCTGATCCGACCGGAGCGACACCTTGCTGCCGGCCGGGATCTCGAGCTCGTGCCCCTTCTGCGCCATGACCACGCCGGTGCCGACGACCGCGCCGGCGAGGCCGCCGATCATCGCGTCCTTCGTGTCCTTGCCAATCACCTTGCCGAGCACGGCGCCGGCCGCGGCGCTGCCGCCGATGACGAGCGCGTCGCGCTTCGTCGTGCTTCCCGCCTTGAGAGATTCCACGTTGGTCACCGTCGCGGCCAGCGTCTTCTCCCCGTCCACCGTCTCGACCGACGTGAACGCGAGCTTCACGGACGCGCGGTCCTCCTCCGCGCGCGAGCGGCTCGCGCGCTTCAGCTCCGCGATCTCGCCGTGGATGAGCGCGCCCGCGGGCGCGATCACCGACCCGTCGTCGGTCCGGAGCGACTGGAGGAGCTTGCCCTCGATCTTGTCACCCACGTTGTTCTCGCCGGTCTGGATGCGGGTAGCCAGCTCGACGTCGAACGTGGATCCGGCGGGAAGCGACACGGTGCGGGTCTCCGACGCAGGAACCGTCGAGGACTTCGCGGATGCGTGCTTCGGCGCCGCCGGCTTCTTCGCGGGCTTCACGGCGACGGGCTCGGGCGCGGGGGCCGGCGCGGGCTGGCTCTCCACGACCGGGGCAGGCTCAGGCGACGGCTCGCTCATGGCCATGCTCTGATCCGATGGGGTCGACGACATGTCCGAGGATGCCTGCTTCGAGCAGGCGGAAAGACCCAGCATCAGGGTCAGCGCGAGAACGAGCCATCCTGCCCAGCGTCGAGCGTTCATGGAGCCTCCTGGTCTGATTGGATTCGACGAGACGGTCGCTGAGGGAGCACCGTTCCCCAGCGGCGCACAACCCTGGAGTTATCGGCAGGGCCGCCCCGGACCTGAACCTTCGTTCCGCAAGCCCGGCCCGCCCAAGGACATCCCCGTGCGGGTCGGGTATGCTCCGATACGGACTTCCGCGCGCCGTGGGCCAGCACAACAGCTACTATCCATGGGGTCCACGGCTCGGGCGGCATCCGCATCCCGCTCGTCGAGGCTGGCGACGGGGCCGGCACTACATCTAGACGAGGAGTCGTCATGCAAACTCGCACGCTCGGCGCCCAACGGCTCCGTGTCTCGTCCATCGGCCTCGGCTGTATGGGCATGTCTGATCTCTATGGTCCCGCCGACGAGGGCGAGAGCATCGCCACGATCCATGCCGCGCTCGACCAGGGCATCACGCTGCTCGATACCGGCGACTACTACGGCATGGGTCACAACGAGATGCTGATTCGGGATGCCATGCGCGGGCGCAGGCGAGAGCAGGTCGTGCTGAGCGTGAAGTTCGGAGCGCTCCGTGATTCCTCGGGGAACTGGCTCGGCTTCGACGCTCGCCCGGCGGCTGTGAAGAACTTCCTCGCGTACACACTGCGACGGCTGGGCACGGATCACATCGACATCTACCGCCCCGGGCGTCTCGACCCGCAGGTACCTATCGAGGACACGGTCGGCGCAATTGCCGAGGCCATCCGCGCCGGGCTCGTGGGCCACGTCGGCCTCTCCGAGGTCGGTCCTGAGACGCTGCGTCGGGCGGCCGCGGTCCACGCGATCAGCGACCTGCAGATCGAGTACTCCCTGATGTCGCGCGGCATCGAGGCGGATATTCTTCCGACCTGTCGGGAGCTGGGCATCGGCGTCACCGCCTACGGGGTGCTTTCCCGGGGCCTCCTGAGCGGCCACTGGTCCAGCGATCGACCGCTCTCGCCGGGGGACTTCCGGAGCTTCGCCCCGCGTTTCACGGGAGAGAACCTGGACCGCAATCTCGCGCTCGTCAGGTCTCTCGGCGAGGTCGCGGCGAAGAGGGGACTCTCGGTCGCGCAGATCGCGATCGCGTGGGTGCTCTCGCGGGGGAACGACATCGTGCCCCTCGTGGGCGCCCGTCGACGCGACCGGCTGGCCGAAGCGGCGGGCGCACTGGACGCGAACCTGACGGCCGACGATCTGGAGCGGATCGAGCGGGCGCTGCCGCTGAACGCCGTGGCGGGGGAGCGCTATCCGGCGCCG
>JAEHDN010000093.1 GCA_016880395.1 Candidatus Eiseniibacteriota bacterium | reverse complement strand
GCCTCGACGAGCCGCCGCGCGAGCGGGCCGGGCGCGCTCATGCGCGCAGCGCGCGCGCGCTCCCCAGGAGCAGCTCGCCCACGAGGGCCGCCGCCGCGAGGAGGAGGAACGTCATCCATAGCTCGCGCCCGCGACGCGTGTCCCTCAGATGGGACGCGAGCGCGTTCGCACTCCCGAGGCTGGACGCGCGCGGACCTTGTGGGGACCGAAGCGAGTCGGGCGCGATCGGAGCGAGATCGCTCTCGGTCGGAGACACGTTGACCGCGACGGTCGCGAGCGAGCGTCCTCCCGATTCGAATTCGTAGAACCCGGGATGGATCGCGGGGGCATCGGCCTGTGCCTGGTAGCCGGTCCCTTCGGAACGGACCGTGGCCTGCGAGGTGTAGCTCTCCGGCCCGCGCACGATCACGGCGGCTCCAGGAGGCGAAGAGAGGCGCGCGGACGGAGCCTCGCCGACGTGGATGGACCCTGGTCCGCCGGCCTGCGCCTGGGCCGCGTATGAGACGAGGCCGCGCACGAGCGGGACAAACGCGCCGGAATACGGAAGGTCGCCCCAATCATCGGAGAGGGAGCTCAGGTACACGGCGATCCCGGGCGATGTGGCCACGAGCGGCAGACCGCCCGTGGTCTGCACGACCACCTCGGGGCGCGTCGTGAGCGTGCGCCCCTTCATGAGGCCGGTCAGGCGCGATTCGCTGAGCGGCGCCCCCACGGCGACGTTGAGCCCGTTCAGCACGTCGTGCCCGGGGAGCCTCGCGCGAAGCTGGTAGGAGCCGCCGGCCGAGGCCTGCTCCGGACCGTCGAGCGCGAGATCGATGATGCCCGGGAAGAGCCTCGATCCGTAGTAGCCGGGGTCCGCATGCGGGCCGAGCGCGACGACGAGCCCGCCACCGTCCCGGACGAACGCGCGCACGCGCGACTCGCCCTCGACGGAGAGCGACGCCACGTCCTCGAGCAGCAGCGCGTCGTAGCGCGAGCGCGTGAGCCCCAGAAGCCCGGTCGGCATGGCCTCGTCGACCACGAAGCCGCCCCGCCCGTCCCGGCCCGGGTCGAGCGCGAGCGACGAAAAGCGGGGCGCCGATGCCCCCTCGCGCGGCTCGGTGATGCGGAGCACGCGCAGGCGCCCCGGAGCGCCGAGCACCGCGAACCAGCGGTCGTCCGCGGCGAGCGCGTCCTGATCCGCCTCGATCAGCACGGACGCCGACGACTGTGCGGTGTCGTTTCCGGCCCCTCTCCAGTCGAGCGGCATCGGCGCCCAGCGGTTCTCGTCCGCCTTCAGCGTGACGTCGCCTCCGCCGACCAGTGCGTCCCCGTGACGGACCCGGATGGCGATGCGATCGCTTGGCCCGTCGGCGTAGTTCGCGAGGCGCGACCGGAGCTCCAGGCCGCGTCCCATGGGGCCGGGACGGAGCACCGGATCCACGTCCACGAGCGCGTGATTCGGGACGCGAGACTGCACGAGCGAAACGAGGTAGACGCGAATGCCCGCCGCCATGGCCGCCGCGAGCTCGCCGCGCGCCTTCGGATCGAAGTTGGACCGCTGGAGATCACTGATGAGATAGATCTCTCGGTCCTTGAGCCGGCTCCGCTCGAGTGCCCGCCGCGCCGCGAGGAGCGCGCCCGGCATGTCCGCGGGGAGCATCGTCACCTCGGTCGCCGTGAGCGAGCGGCCGAGCCGAACCCGATCGGAGCTGTGCTCCGTTCCCCCGCCCACCGGGCGTGTCGAGGAGATCAGCGTCACCTCGTCGCCGGGACGAGCGGCCGCCACGATCGCGCGCGCCCGCGCGATTGCCCCCTCCATGCGCGGCTTGGCCTGCTCGTCGAGCCCGCCCATGCTCTCGGAGTCGTCGATGAGCACGGCCATCGCGGCGGCCGCGGTCGTCACCGCATTCCGCGGCGTGATCGAGGGCCTCGCGAATGCGAGCACGAGGAGGAGGATCGCCAGCGTGCGCAGGATCAGGAGGAGGATCTCGCGCAGCCTGAGCCGCCGGATCTCGCGGGGCTCGAGCTCGCGCAGGAATTGCGTGGTCGGAAACGAGACCTCGGGGAGCCGCCGGCGGCTCAGCAGGTGGATGAGCACCGGAATGGACGCGAGCGGAAGCGCCCACAGGAAGCCGGAGTTCAGGAACGAGAAGGCGGGCATCCGTGCCGGGCGCTAGAGGAGCCGCGCGCGCTTGGACAGGTACTCGAGGAGCGCCCGGTCGTACGGCTGGTCGGTAGTGAGCGGGACGTAGTCCGCCCGCTTCTCGATGCAAAACTGCCGGATCTGGTCGCGCCACGCGTTCACGCGCGCGCGATAGTCCGGCCGGAGCTCCTGGGGGCGCGTCGTGATGCGCTCGCCCGTTTCCAGGTCCACGTACACGGCCTCGCGCTCGAAATCGAACGCAACCTCCTGGGGATCGAGGACGTGGAAGACGAGCACCTCGTGCTTGCGGTGGCGGAAATGGTGGATGGCCTGGGCGATCCGCTCGGGATCGTCGAGGAGATCCGAGATCAGCACCACGAGGCCGCGCTGTGTCATCCGCTCGGCCAGCGCATGGAGCGAGGAGGCGAAGTTCGTGGCGCCCCCGGGCGTGAGCCGCTCCAGGAGGAGCAGGAGCGGGCGCGCGTGCCCCATCGTCGACCGGGGCGGGATCAGCTCCGCCCGGCCGGTCGCGAACGCGAACATTCCGACGGCGTCGTTCTGCCGGAGCATGAGGTAGGCGAGCGCGGCCGCGAGCTGGCGTGCGTAGTCGAGCTTGGTGATGACGTGCGAGCCGTAGCCCATGCTCGCACTCGTGTCGACGAGGAGCATCGCCCGGAGGTTCGTCTCCTCCTCGTACTGCTTCACGTACTTGCGGTCCGATTTCGCCAGGACGCGCCAGTCGAGATGCCGCAGCGGATCGCCCGGCATGTACTGCCGGTGCTCGGCGAATTCCACGCTGAACCCGTGGTAGGGGCTCCGGTGGAGACCCGTCAGGAATCCCTCCACCACGAGCCGCGCGGTCAGATCGAGCCGCGTCAGCTTCGAGATGAAGTGGGGATCCAGCAGTCGGGGCCGTCGTGCGCTCATGTCGAACCCCGGCTAGGCGTGCTTGCCGTCGACGCTCGGCGTGGTCTCGAGGAGCTTGGCGATGATGTCGAGGCTCGAGATGCCGTCCGCCTCGGCGTTGAAGTTCGGGATGATGCGGTGGCGGAGCACCGCCGGCGCGACCGTGCGCACGTCCTCCGCGCCCGGCGTCGGACGCCCCTGGATGGCGGCGCGCGCCTTGGCGCCGAGCACCAGGTACTGCGCCGCGCGCGGCCCCGCCCCCCAGCTCACCCAATCGCGCACGAAGGAAGCGCTGTCGGGACCCGGCCGCGACGAGCGCGCGAGACGCACGGCGTAGCGGACCACGTGCTCGGAGACGGGAATGCGCCGCACGAGATGCTGCAGGTCGAGTATCCGCTGCACGCCCATCACCTTCTTGGGTGAAGCCTCGTACGCACTCGTCGTGGTCGCGACGATGCGCTCCTCCTCGGCGTCGGTCGGATAGCCGACCGAGATGTGGTACATGAACCGGTCGAGCTGCGCCTCCGGGAGCGGATACGTCCCCTCGAACTCGATCGGGTTCTGCGTCGCGAGGACGAAGAACGGCAGGTCGAGCTGGTAGGTCGTAGCGCCCGCGGTGACCCGGTACTCCTGCATGGACTGGAGGAGCGCGGCCTGCGTCTTCGGCGGCGTGCGGTTGATCTCGTCGGCGAGCACCATGTTCGCGAAGATCGGCCCGCGAATGAACTTGAACGCACGCTTTCCCGTGGCGGGATCGTCTTCGAGGATCTCGGTTCCGGTGATGTCGGACGGCATGAGATCGGGCGTGAACTGGATCCGGCTGAACTTGAGGTCGAGGATCGTCGCGAGGGTGGACACGAGGAGCGTCTTCGCGAGCCCCGGAACGCCCACCAGGAGGCAATGGCCGTTCGCGAACAGCACGGTCAGGAGCTGCTCCACGACCGCGTCCTGGCCGACGATGATCTTCCGGAGCTCGGTCAGGATCTCCCCGCGGGCGGTCTTCAGTTCTTCGAGAAGCTGCACATCGCTCGTGGCGACGGGTTGGGCCATTGGGTCCAGTCCTTTGGGTTGGGGCGCCGGCTATGATTTTGGCGCGTCCGTATGCGACGAAGTCGGCGGCTGTGCATAACCGGCCGCTTAGGCATCGCACGTGGTTTCGCAATCAGCGACTGAGAATCAGTTTATACGGTTTTCCACCGATCCGAGGTACTTATCCACATGTATTCAACGCGGTGACGCGTTGAGATCCCGGAAGAGCCCGATCAGCCGCTCCAGCTCCTCTTCAGAGTGGTAGTCGATCAGGATCGAACCCATGCCTCCGCGCCGGCGCGTGATCCGTACCTTGGAACCCACCACCCTCATCAACTCATCCTCGATGGCCAGGAGTTCCCCGGAGAATGCGCGTTTCGGCGCGCGGCGGGGACGGGCCGCGCGGGCCGGACCCGATCGCTTCACGCGATCCTCGAGCTCGCGGACCGACCAGCCGTGGCTGGCGGCGGCGCTGGCGAGATCGACCTGGCTCTTCGCCTCGCCCAGGCCGAGGAGAGCGCGGGCATGCCCCCCCGAGATGCGCCCGGACTCGAGAAGCGCCTGCACTGATTCTGGTAAATTGTTGAAACGAATGATGTTGGAAACCGTCGAGCGATCCTTGCCCACACGCGCGCCAATCTCGTCGTGCTGGAGACCGTATTCGGTTGCCAGGCGGTAGTATGCGCGCGCTTCGTCGATCGGATTCAGATTCTCACGCTGGATGTTCTCGATCAACGCAATGAGGAGCGATTCGCGATCGGTGAGTGGCCGCACGATCGCCGGGATGGTGGTGAAGCCCGCCTCGCGCGCCGCCAGGAACCGCCGCTCACCCGCGACGAGCTGATAGCCCTCGCCGGACGGACGGAGCAACACGGGCTGGAGAACGCCTCGCTCCCGGATCGAGTCGGCCAGCTCCTTGATGGTCGACGGATCGAACTGGGTGCGAGGCTGGGCCGGATTGCGGACGATCTTCGTGAGCGGGACGTGCTGGATGTCGCCCTGCCGGGGCTCACCACCGAGCGCGGCGGGACCGCCAGGCGATGGCGGAGCCATGGGCACCTCACGATCGACCGCCGTCGGAATCAGAGCCTCGAGCCCTCGACCCAACGCCTTTCTAACCACGCTCGATCACCTCCCTCGCAAGATTGATGTAGCTGGTGGACCCTGCGCAGGCCGGATCGTAGACGACCACGGGCTTGCCGAAGCTAGGGGCTTCGCTCAGCCGCACGTTGCGCGGAATCACGGTCCGGTAGACACGCTCGGCGAAGAAACGCCTCGTCTCCTCGAGAACCTGCTGCGAGAGGTTGAGGCGATTGTCGTACATCGTGAGGAGCACCCCCTCGATCTGGAGCGACGGATTCAGACTTTGCTGCACGAGTCGTATGGCGCCGAGAAGGTGCGTGAGACCCTCGAGCGCGTAGTACTCGCACTGCACCGGGACGAGGACCGACCGGGCCGCCGTGAGCGCGTTGACGGTCAGGAATCCGAGGGAAGGGGGAGCATCGATGAGGATGAAGTCGAACTGTGCCTCGACCCCCTCGAGCGCATCCTTCAGCCGGAACTCTCTGCGATCCACATCGACCAGCTCCACCTCCGCCGCGGCCAGGCGCTGCCCGGAGGGTACCAGGCTGAGCCCGGGCACCTCGGTTTCCAGAATGACGTCTTTGAGCGGAAGGCCCGTCGTGAGGACTTCGTAGATCCCCCGACCGATCTTGATTGCGGGATGCCCGAGTCCGCTTCCCGCGTTGCCTTGAGGGTCGAGATCGACGAGCAGGACCTTCTTCTGGGCGAGCGCAAGCGCCGCCGCCAGATTGACCGCGGTCGTGGTCTTCCCCACCCCGCCCTTCTGATTCGCTATCGCGACCGTCCTGGTCATGTTGGGTCCCCTTTGAATCGAGCCTGAGGCAGGCTCTGTCTCGTCGGGGCGTCGGCAGTCTACGCGATGAGCCCTCGCGGAGCCAAACGAAAGATGTTTCACGTGAAACGTGGCCGGAATTGATTGGAAAATCGTGCGTTGTCCCGAGGACTACCTTGAAAGGACCCTGAAGCTGGGCCTCCGATGACGCCGCTGGGTTGGCCCTTTCGGGCCGGCGCCGGACCGGGAGACGCTTCGAGGCCGCCGGACATCGATAGATCAGCAGCCGCGGTGGATCTGGCGCACGGACCGGGCTGTCAGGCTTGGCCGCGGGTCCAACCCTGTCCTGGGACTCAGGGAAGCCAGTCGCCCTGTTGAAGAGAGCCTAAAACGCGCCCGTTCGCGGCAACGGGCTTGATAACGTACAATTTTTCAGTCAGTTGTGGTTACGTTTCACGTGAAACATGCGGCCAGTTTCATCTGCAGCGTACCCCTGACCCTGTCTCGATTCCTCAACCCGCCTCCCGCTCCGCCCCACCTCCAAGCCTCCCCTTGAGGATCCGCCCCCCGAACGCACCCGCGAGGACCCGTGCGTCACGGCCAAAGCGCCCCAGATCTGCCTGAGCACCTCGCTCCGTCGCCGCCCCGAGGAAGTACGCCCACCACGCCCCCGGCGAGGCCAGTTGGTCGAGAGTCGCGAGGAGATGCGGCAGGTC
>JAEHDN010000012.1 GCA_016880395.1 Candidatus Eiseniibacteriota bacterium | reverse complement strand
TCCGTCCCGTCGTCCTTGTCCCAGAACTCGATCAGGTCGTTCCCCGAGACGTCGGCCTTGTTGCCGACGCTCACGAACTGGGAGATGCCGAGATTCAGCTCGCGCGCGTAGTCGAGGATCGCGAGGCCGAGCGCGCCGCTCTGCGAGGAGAAGGCCACGCGGCCCGCCGGCGGCCGCACGGGCGCGAAGGTCGCGTTGAGGGCCACGCCCGGATCGGTGTTCAAGATGCCGAGACAGTTGGGGCCGATCAGCCGCATGCCGTGCTTGCGAACCGAGGCGCGGAGATCCGCCTCGCGCCTGGCCCCCTCGGCGCCGATCTCCTTGAAGCCGGCGGAGATCACGACGAGCGCGCGCACCCCTTTCCGGCCGCACGCCTCGACCGCCTCGAGCACGCTCACGGCGGGCACCACGATGATGGCGAGATCGACGGGACCGGGAATCGCCTCCACCGACGGGTACGACGGGACCGACTGCACGTGCGGCGCCGTGGGGTTCACGGGATAGACCGGGCCCTGGAATCCCTGCTCCAGCAGGTTGTGCAGGATGGCCCCGCCGATCGCGTCGCGACGACGTGACGCGCCGATGACCGCGACGGAGCGCGGCCGGAAGAGCGGCTCGAGTGTGCTTGGCATGGAGCCTCTAGACGGGCACTCCAGCCTTGCGGCGGATCGCCTCCACCTGGCGGGCCAGCGCGACGTCTCTCGGGGTGATGCCCCCCTCGTCATGCGTCATCAGGGAGAGCGTGATGTTGGAATAGCGCACGTCGATGTCGGGATGATGGTTCGCCAGCTCGGCGATGTGCGCGACCGCGTTGACGAACACGATCGCTTCCGGGAACGACGAGTGCGTAAAGGTCTTCGTCAGCTTTCCATCCTGGTCGACCCAGCCGGGCAGCTCCTGGATGGCATCGCGGATCTCGGACTCGGATAGCTTGGTCATGGCGCCCTCCTACCAGCGGCCGAGCAGCCCCGGGTCGGGCATCATCTCCGGAGTCCACTGCTCGGGCAGGATTTCCACTTCGGTCGCCTTGCCGGTAACCCCGGTGGCGGCGTCCTTCACCTGCTGGACGATCTGCGGCGCGTAGGGACAGAACGGGGTGGTGAGGAGCATGCGGATCACGACCGGGTCGGCGCTCTGGTCGATCTCGCGCACGAGCCCCAGCTCCACGATGCTCAGGTGGATCTCGGGATCCACGACCTCCTCGAGAGCAGTCTTGATCTCAGCGTCGGTTGCCATGGCGGTTGCTCCTTATCGTGTCAGTCGGGCAGTCCGACGAGCAGATCGTCACCCTCGACGCGCACGGGGTACTGCTCCACGGGCGTGATCGCGGGAAAGGTGAGAGCTGCGCCGGTGCGGATGCTGAAGCGTGCGCCGTGCCGGGGACAGATCACCTGGTCCCCGTCGATCTCACCCTCGGCGAGCGGCCCCCCATCGTGGGTGCAGAGGTCCTCGATCGCGTAGTAGCCGTCCTCCAGACGGTACACGGCGATCCGCCTGTCCTCCACATCGAACACCTCGACGCCCCCTGGAGGCACATCGGCGGCGCGGCCCACGCGAACGAACCGGGTCGCGGTCTCCGTCATCGGTCCTCCTCGTCGTCTCCGGGCCAGCCCCGGACCCCATAGACTCCCACTTTCAGCGTCTTCAACGCAAGCAGCGCGCATTTGAGCCGGACGGGCCCCAGCTCGATCCCGAGCATCTCGAGAACGTCGTCCCGGCCGATCCGCTTCACCTCGTCGAGCGTCTTGCCCCGGATCTCCTCGGTGAGCATGGAGGCGGCGGCTCGGCTGATGGAGCAGCCCTTCCCGGAGAAGCGAACGTCCTCGATGACCCCGTCCTTGACCTTGAGATCGATCCGGATCTCGTCGCCGCACAGCGGGTTCGAGTCCTCGGCGCTGATGTCCGGGTGCTCGAGCGTGCCGAAATTGCGTGGGTTCTGATAGTGGTCGAGGATGTTCTGTCGGTAGAGGTCGTCGAAGCTCATCGGTGGAAGAGCTGCTTGGCCTTCCGGATGCCGTCGCCCAGGCGCTCGATGTCGGACGACGTGTTGTAGACGTGGAAGCTCGCCCGGGTGGTGGCCGTGACGCCGAGCTTGGCGTGGAGCGGCATCGCGCAGTGGTGCCCCGCCCGCACGGCGACGCCCTCGCTGTCGAGGACAGCCGCCACGTCGTGGGCGTGGATGTCGTCGACCGCGAACGACACGATGGCCCCCCGCTCCGCCGCGGGAGGTCCGTAGATCGTCACTCCGGGAATCGCTCCGAGGACCCGGAAGGTCTCCTCGACCAACTCCCTCCCGTGGGCCTCCACGTTCGCCATCCCGATGTCCGACAGATAATCGAGCGCGGCGCCGAATGCGATCGTGTCCGCGATGTTCATCGGGCCCGCCTCGAATCGGAAGGGCACGTCGTTCCAGGTCGAGCTCTCGAGCCGCACCTCGCGGATCATCTCCCCGCCTCCGAGGAACGG
>JAEHDN010000092.1 GCA_016880395.1 Candidatus Eiseniibacteriota bacterium | reverse complement strand
GTCGAATCCATCGTGAAGCGGCTGCCGTAGCAGTTCTGGTAGTATGAGCATCTACGCACCGAACCACCCCGAGGCCGCCCGGAGACGCTCCGGGCCACCCGTCGAAAGGAGATGAGCCTCATGTCCAAGCATCCCGTCAAGCCGCTCCCCTACGCGAACGATGCGCTCAAGGGGATCGGGTCGAAGACCATGGAGATCCACCACGACAAGCTCTACGCGGGCTACGTGAACAAGCGGAACGAGATCGAGGAGTCCCTCGCGAAGGTGGACCGGAGCAAGGCCAACCAGATCTACAGCGAGATGCGCGGCCTCAAGCACGAGGAAACCTTCGCCGCCAACGGCCAGATCCTCCACGAGATCTACTTCTCGATCATGGGCGGGGACGGCAACCCGCGGGGCGATGTGGTCGACAAGATCAAGGAAGATTTCGGCACGTTCGCCGCGTGGGAGGAGGACTTCAAGGCCTCGGCCATGTGCGCGCGCGGATGGGTCGTGCTCGCGTACGATCCCACGGACGGAAGGCTCCACAACTTTATCGGCGACGCCCAGAACCAGGGTGGCGTGTGGGGCACGTTCCCGGTCCTGAACTGCGACACCTACGAGCACTCCTACTTCATCGACTACGGCAGCGACCGCAAGGCGTACGTCGAGGCCTTCATGCGTAACGTCAACTGGGACGAGGTCAACCGCCGCCTGACGGCCGCGCTCCAGATGCAGATGGCCAGGAAGTAGACGACGGCTCGTTGCAGTCCGGCGGGCGCCCGTGCAGGATGCACGGCGCCCGCCTTCGTTTCCCCCCTCCTCGCCAGCGGCGCAACTCCAGCAACCGCTGCAGGCGCGACTTACCTCGTCGCGGCGTGTGCGCCGGTCCGTGGCATGTCCCTTGCTCTTTGCGGCATGGGTTTCTCTGTTCCTACCTCCCGACGCGATGGGGATCGCGAAGGCCCAAGGAGAACGACATGATCAGGGGATTGCGGTACGCGCTGGCATTGCTGGCGGTGGTAGGCTCGTTTGCGATCGGCGGCTGCACGGACGAGTCGTCGCGCAACACGCTGACGGTGGTCTCGCTCAATGATGGTGACTCGTTCGCCAGCGATCTCATCAACGAGGCGGACACCTCGAAGATCTTCATCCCGGTGGACCTCGTACCGGTCGAGCTGGGGAATATCCCGAACGGCGGCGGCGACCCGATCGCTCCCGGCGATCCGTATTCCGAGATCGTGGTTACCGGGTACACGGTGACCTATGCCAACGGCATCTACTCTACCGTTTCGGGCGGGATGAATCTTCGCGTCCCGTCGGGCGGCAAGGCGGCCGGCTCGATCGCGCTCAGCAACATCGCCGACAAGGCCGTGCTCCCGCTCTCGACCGCGTCCACGACCACCGCAACGGTTCATTTCAGCGGGTACAACTACATCAACGGGATCCGAAACGGCGACGCCGTCTGGGCCGAGGCGACGATCACCGTCCAGGTCGCCAACTTCGGAGACAACTAGCGCCCCCGCACCATCGCGATCCCCGCGGCCCGGGCCGGAGACGGCTCGGGCCGCTCTATTTCGGCTTCACCACCATGAGCACGGCGGCGAGCAGCGGCGTGAGCAGGGCCACCGTTCCCCAGAGCTTCCACTCGGCGGAGAGCTTCCCGTAGCGGGCCCAGTCCATCCTTCCCTCCACGCCCGCCCGCGCCACCGCGAGCAGCTGCCGCTGCACCGGGACGAGCCGCGCCATGAAGGCGATCCCCGAGATCGTGAAGAGCCCGATCGACCAGGTGATCCAGGGCGTGTGCATGATCGGGAGCCTTCCCACGATCGCGGCGCCGATCCCTCCGATCAGGATCAGGATCACGCCCGGTACCGTGAACGCGCGGTCGCTCCCGATGATGCCGCTCATCGTGTGCGCGATGATGCGGGGATCGCGCGTCCGGTCGCCGTGGATCTTCCAGAAGATGCCGATCGTGATGTTGCCGAGGAAGAGAACGACCGCGAGGACGTGGAGTAGCTTCAGCGCCTCGTACATGCCCCCTCCGTGGTGGATGGCCTCGACCCGCGCCGGCGCGGAGAACGACCGCCGGCTAGCGGAGCCCTTCGACCTTGTAGAGATTGGTGAGGAATCGCGGGTAGCTGTAGACGAAGGACTCCGCGTCGGGAGTCATCGCGACACGGGTCAGCGTCACGACCCCGGCGCTCGAGGGGGGCGCGATGTCCATCCAGTGCGCGCGCTCGCCGCTTTCGATGTCGAGGCGGAAGACCGGGCAGGGAATCTCGCCACGGATCATGTAGAACACGGCGGCACCGTCCTTGGTCCAGCCGATCATTCGCGCACGCGCCGGTATTCCGGGGAGCGAGCGCCGGTCGGTGCCGTCGGTGGCATAGAGCGAGAATTCGCCGTCCGAGCCCTGGGCCGTCGCCCACCGACCGTCCGGCGACACCTTGACCTCCTGGAATCCGGCCAGCTCCCAGTCGCCGATCTTCGCCCATTGCATCGTCTCGAGGTCCAGTCGGTAGAGTCGCGACCCCTGGCCCGGCTCGTTGCCCGCCACGACCAGATTCCTGCCGTCGGGCATCCAGGCCGCCCAGCGCAGCACGATCCCCTCGAGCTGGATCGTCCGCGGCTCACCGACGCCGATCGGGAGCAGGGCCGGCGCGTTCTTGGCCTGAAGGCCCAGCGCCCAGCGACCGTCGGGCGAGAAGCAGACAGCGGTGCCCTCTCCCAGGCGCACGGCGGGCGAACCGTCCGTATCGCGCATGTAGACCGACGACCCGGTCCCGCCGCCCGCGCCGGTCTCGTCGAAGAGCACTCGGCGGCCGTCGGGCGTCACGTCGCGGACGAGGGACCAGTCGAGCCATGTGAGATCGCGAACCAGGGTTCCGGCCCGGTCGCACATCTCCATGCGGATCCGCTCGTCCCCCTGCGCGATGAGGAGGGTTCCGCTTCGCGAGATGTCCAGGACGTCGCTCGATCCGGGCGCGCTGAACACCTGGCGCAGCGTGCCGTCGAGCGCGACGGCGTACACCACGCGATTCGCTCCCACCTTGGCGCCCGAGAACCAGATCTCGTCGCCCGCGGGATTCCAGGCCAGCCCGCGCGAGGTCGCGAACTCACCCGCCAGGTGGCGGACGGTTCCCTCCATGTCGACGACGGAGGCTCCTCCGAAATCGTCGCCTCGGTACGGGTGGTCGAGGAACCCGATCCTCTTCGCGTCGGGCGAGACCCGCAGGTGGCTCACCCAGCCCGGAGTCTTGTAGAGGACCCGGCCCACGGGATACTCGAGGCACATCATGCCCTGCACCTCGCGAATCACGGCGAGATGGCGGCCCTCCGGGTCCCAGTCCGCCTCGAGCACGTTGTCGACCAGCTCGCGGGCCGCGCCGCCGCCGAGGGGCATCCGCGCGAGGGTCCCCGACGACACGAAGCCGCCCAGGTTCACGGTACGGAGGCTCACCGCGAGACCTCCCACAGCCGAGACGGACAGGAGTGTGGTCCCGGGCGTCCCGAGCGAGCGCGCCTCCGGGCTCCCGGGCAGGGACCACTGGAGCCCCAGGGGCTCGCCCTCCAGCGCCGCCCCGTAGATCACCGACTCCCCATCCGGGGCGAATCGGGCATTCCGGATGGTGCCTTCGCGGTACGTCACGCGCTCGAAGCGCGGAGATTGGATTGGAGCCGATACGGCGGCGCTCGAGTCCTGCCCCGCCGCCAACGGGTCGCGCGCGAGGACCAGCTCGAGCGCGAATCCAAGATCCGCCGCGGTCTGGAACCGATCGTCCGGGACCTTCTCGAGGCAGCGGCGCACGACCTGGCCGATGCCCGAGACCTCCGACTCGACCTCGCGCGGCAGCGCGCGGGGGTCCGTGTTCAGGATCGCGCTCATGCGATCCGCGGGCGTCGCGCCGGGGAACGCCTTCTCACCCGTGAGCATCTCGTAGAGGATGGCGCCGAAGGCGAAGAGGTCGGCGCGCTGATCGATGGGCTGCTCGCGGATCTGCTCCGGAGCCATGTAGCTCGCCGTGCCCAGGATGGTGCCGGTACGCGTGAGGCCCGGCAGGATGCCGGCGGTCTCCTCGCCGCCCGATCCTCCGTCCGACTGGAAGAGCTTCGCGATCCCGAAGTCCAGGATCTTCAGGACCCCGTTCCGGTTCAGGAAGAGGTTCTCCGGTTTGAGGTCCCGGTGGACGATCCCCGCCGCATGGGCCGACGCCAGTCCATGCGCCATCTGGGCGGCGATGGCGATGGCGCGGCGCGCCGGCAAGGGGCCGCGCTCGAGCGGAGGACGAAGGGTCTCTCCCTCGAGCATCTCGGAGACGATGTAGGGAGAGCCGCCCGAGGTACCGATGTCATGGATGACGACGATGTTGGGGTGGCTGAGCTGTCCGGCGGCGCGGGCCTCGAGCTGGAAGCGCCGCAGCCGCTCCCCATCTGATGCCAGATCGGACGGAAGGACCTTCACCGCCACGTCCCGCCCCAACCGCTCGTCCCGCGCGCGGTAGACGACGCCCATTCCTCCCTCGCCGATGCGCGCCACGATCACGTAGGGGCCGAGCCGCGTTCCGGGTGCGATCGGCATGTCAGGCGAGCGGAAGCGTCGGCTCGGCCGGGGCGCCGAGCTCGGCCACGTGGGCCATCGGAACCTCGGTCGCGCCCAGGCGGCGCGCGGCGAGGATGGCGAGCCATCGGCGACAGGAGTCGACGAGAACGGTCGCGACGAGGAGCAAGAGGACGATGCTGAGAACGCCGTCGAGATATCCGATGAACGGCCCCTTGTCCGCGATGTAGGCCGGCGAGAGATAGCGGAAGGTGTTGAGGACCCCCGCGGTCATCGTCGTCACGGTCAGGAAACAGAGCGGCAGGAACGTGGTGAGCGCGTACTCGGGCGGCCGCTGGCGGAGCAGGAACGAGGTCCCGGCCGCGAGCGCGATCACGGCAAGGAGCTGGTTCGACACGCCGAAGAGGGGCCAGATCGTCTCCACGCTGCCGGTCGCCATCATGTATCCCCACGAGAAGCAGACGACCGCGCCCACGAACGCCACGCTCAGCACGTTGGTCGTCGAGCCGAGCGGTGCCCAGACCTTGCCGGCGACGTCCTGGAACAGATACCGCGCGACGCGCGTGCCGGTGTCGAGCGCGGTCAGGATGAAGACCGCCTCGAACATGATGGCGAAGTGGTACCAGTACGCCATGAGGTGCCCCATGCCCGGAATCTGCCGGAGGATGTTCGCCATGCC
>JAEHDN010000091.1 GCA_016880395.1 Candidatus Eiseniibacteriota bacterium | reverse complement strand
TACGCCATGGTCTACGCGGGGCACCGGGAGCAGTTCGGCGCGCCGATCTCCTCCTTCCAGATGATCCAGGCGATGCTCGCGGACATGGCCACCAAGGTCGAGGCGGCACGGAATCTCGTGTACGTCGCGGCGATGGCGGTCGACAGCGGCGCGCCGAACGTGTCCAAGCTCTCGGCCATGTGCAAGCTCTTCGCCACCGACACGGCGATGGAAGTCACGACGAACGCGGTCCAGATCTTCGGCGGCTACGGCTACATGCGCGACTATCCCATCGAGAAGTACATGCGCGACGCGAAGATCACCCAGATCTACGAAGGAACCAACCAGGTGCAGCGGATGGTGGTGGCGCGCGCGCTCGTGAAGGAGTCGCTCTCGCTCAAGCACCTGCTCGACTACGTGCCGAAGGAGGTCCAGGTCGGCGTGAACGATCCCGAGACCCTGGCGCGGCTCGAGGGGGAGCGGGCCGATGCCGTAGCGGCCAAATGAAGCCGGGCCCGGCCCGCCGGGCCCCGTCGATCGAGGAAGGAGCGGTGCGACCATGGAGGCCACACTGACCAGCACGCCGACACTCAAGGTCGGGGACAAGGCCCCCGATTTCACGCTGCAGGATCAGACCGGGAAGGACATCACCCTCTCGAGCTACGTCGGGAAGAAGAACGTCGTCCTCGCATTCCATCCCCTCGCCTTCACCTCGGTCTGCGACGTGCAGATGCCCGGCTACAACAAGGAGCAGCAAACCTTCAACGGGCTGAACGCTCAGGTGTTCGCGATCTCGGTCGATTCGTGGCCGGCGCATCGGATCTGGGCCGAGCAGCTCGGCGGGATCGACTACCCCATGCTCGCCGACTTCTGGCCGCACGGCGAGGTGGCGAAGCGGTACGGCGTCCTCCTCGAGAGCGGCGTCGCCGCGCGCGCGACCTTCATCATCGACATGACCGGCACGATCCGGTACATCGAGCTGCACGAGATGGGAAAGGTGCCCGACCGCAACAAGGTCATCGAGTTCCTGAAGTCGATGTCCTGATCCCGAGGAATTCGCTCGCTTCGAACAGGAACAGGGAGGTTCTGCGTGCGTCCCACCCGTCTCCTCTGGCCGGCGTGCCTCATCCTTCTCGTCACCGCGTGTCCGGCTCCCGGCTCGCGCTCGTCCAAGTCCGACCATCCCGCGTCTCCCGCCGCCAAGACCCCGCCGCCCGCGATCGGCAAGGCCGACCCGCATGCCGCCGCCGTCGTGAAGGAGCTGACCGACGCGATGGGCGGGCAGTCGGCGTGGGACGGGCTGCCGTGCTTCCGCTTCGACTTCGTGGCGGTCCGGGACGGCAAGGAAGTCGCGCGGTTCCAGCACTGGTGGGACAAGCAGCACGGCCGATGCCGCGTGGAGGGACCGGACGACCAGGGGCACCGGGTCGTCGCCATCTTCAATCTCGGGGACAAGCGGGGCATCTCGTTCACCGACGGCGTGCCCGACCCGGACTCGGCCACGGTGCACACGCGGATCCAGAACGGCTACGAGCGGTGGGTCAACGACACCTACTGGGTCATGATGCCCTTCAAGCTCCGTGACCCCGGTGCCAATCTCAAGTACGCGCGCACGCAGACCGGCCCGAAGGGGGAGGTCTGGGACGTGCTCGAGCTGAGCTTCGACTCGGCTGTGGGCCTCACCCCTCAGGACCGCTACTGGCTCTACGTGAACCAGAAGACGCACCTGGTGGACCGCTGGGACATGCTCCTGACCGGCGACAAGCCTCCCCCCGCCTCGGCGAGCTGGGAGTCGTGGACGCAGGTGGGTCCCGTCCAGCTCTCGCTCCTCCGGCGCTTCGAGGGGCGGCCGGTGATGCTCCGCTTCGAGAACGTCGCCACGCCCGACCACTTCGACGAGTCGGTATTCACCTTTTCCCGGGTCCGGAGCTAACCTCCCCGCACACCTCCCTTGATCCGTTTCGCTACAGCGATTAGGATGCCCCCGACAACCACGCACGTCGGCCATCACCGGCTCGGGAGGCCCCTCCATGGCGGGGAAGTCCTCGGCTCAACGGCCCAAGCGTTCGGTCAAGTCCGGCAAGTCCAAGTCGCCCAAGGGGAAAGGAAAGCGGGTGCCCACGAAGCGCAAGCCAGCAGCCAAGCAGGCCCGTCCGAAGGCGCGCGTCCTTCGCGCCATCAAGAAGGTCGCCCCCTCGAAGGCGCGCCCGGCCGTCAAACCGAAGGCCGCACAGAAGGTTGCCACGAAGGTCGCCCGTCCAGGCGCGTCCGGGGCCGCCAAGGCTCCGATGAAGGCGCCGAGAGGTCCCGTCGTCCTCAAGGCCAAGACGCCGGCGCCGGGCGGCAACTCGGGCCGGGGCTCCCAGGGCGCCTTCGAGTTCGACCACGAGCCCGCGATCAGCACCTTCTCGGAGAAGCCCCCGGCGATGCCGGGCGTTCCTTCGCGCCGGCGTTCGGCAGCGAAGCCTGGCTCACCCGACTGGCCGGGCGAGAGCCTCACGGTCGGGATGATGGCGCCGGAGTTCGCGCTCCCCTCGACCCTGGGGCGGAAGGTCACGCTGAGCGAGTTCCGTGGGCGCCGCGTCATCCTCTACTTCTATCCGAAGGACGATACGCCAGGCTGCACCATGGAAGCCTGCGCGTTCCGGGACCATCTTCCGCGCATCCAGTCCAAGGATGCGGTGGTGCTGGGCATCAGTCTGGACGACGAGCTGAGCCATCAGCGCTTCGCCCAGAAGTACAACCTTCCCTTCCCGCTCCTCGCGGACGTGGATGCGGCCGTCTCGCGTCAGTACGGCACGTACAAGGAGAAGAACCTGTACGGACGGAGCTACTGGGGGATCGAGCGGACGACGTTCGTGATCGACCGGGAAGGGCGCGTGGAGAACGTCTTCCGTCGCGTGAAGGTCGAGGGCCACGCCGAAGAGGTCATGGCGACCTTAGCCATCTAGTGCCCCTGACGACTCGATCCGTCTCCCCGCGCGCCGCGGTCTTAGCCGCGCCCGCGCTCTAGCTCCGCTCCGCCATGCGCCGCACCAAGATCATCGCGACGATGGGGCCGGCCTCGTCCGACCCTGCGGTCATCACCCGCATGGTCCGCGCTGGGATGGACGTCGCGCGGCTCAACTTCTCCCACGGCACCCACCGCGACCACATGCGCACGATCCAGCGCATCCGCGCCGCGTCCCGCAAGGTCGGGAAGCCGGTCGGCCTCCTCCTCGACCTCCAGGGGCCGAGGCTCAGGCTCGGGGAATTCGCGGCGGGCCGGGCCGAGGTCGAGACCGGCGACGAGGTCACCGTCACGAGCCGCCGCGTCCACGGCAACGCACGGCGCATTCCGATCGTCTACTCGGATCTCATGCGGGACGTCACGGTGGGGGACCGCATCCTGATCGCGGACGGCCTCGTCGAGCTGCGCGTCACAGGGCGCGCCAAGGACGGCCTCCGCTGCCGGGTCGTCACGGGAGGCGAGCTCTCGGACCACAAGGGAGTGAACTTCCCGGGCGTGCGCCTGAGCGCCCCCTCGCTCACCCCGAAGGATCGCGCCGACATCGATTTCGGGATCAAGATGGGCGTGGACGGGATCGCGCTCTCATTCGTCCGGCACGCGCACGACCTGGTCGGGCTGCGCCGGCTCCTCCGCGGCGCGCAGCGCCCGCCGGCCGTGATCGCCAAGATCGAGCGCCGCGAGGCGATCGAGAACCTGGACGCGATCCTCGGGGCCGCCGACTGCGTCATGATCGCGCGCGGTGACCTCGGTGTGGAGTTTCCGCCCGAGCGGGTCCCGATCCTCCAGAAGCGCATCATCGAGCGCGCCAGCCAGCGCGAGGTGCTCGTGATCACCGCCACGCAGATGCTCGAGTCCATGGTGCACGCGGCGAGGCCCACGCGCGCCGAGGCCTCGGACGTCGCGAACGCGATCTTCGACGGCACGGACGCGATCATGCTGAGCGCGGAGACCGCGGTCGGCGAGTATCCCGAGCGCTCCGTCCAGACCATGGCGCGGATCGCGGCCGAGGCGGACGAGTTCTCGGCGAGCGCCCGCTCCCCGCGCCGGGCCTCGGACAGCATCGCGACCGCTCTCACCACGCCGACCCAGGCGCTCGCGCACACCGCCTCCCAGGCAGCGCGCGAGATTCGCGCCCGCGCCATCGTCATCTTCACGCACACCGGCTACTCAGCCAGGCTCGTGAGCAAGTCGCGTCCGGCGGGGCCGATCTTCGCCCTCACGCCGCTCGAGTCGACCTGCCGGCGCCTCACGCTCACTTGGGGTGTGCAGCCCGTGCGGGTGCCGCGCTGGAGGACGGCGGAAGGGATGATCGAGACGGGCGTGAAGCTGCTCCAGAGCCGGAAGTACCTGCAGCGCGGGGACTGGGTGGTCGCGATCGCGGGGACGACGATCCGCTCGGGGGGAACGAATCTCCTTCGGATCCTCCAACTCGGCCGCCCGCCCGACCAGGTGCCTCCGGCGCGGCGGTAGTGCAAACTGCCCGGTGGAGGGGTGATACCTTCGACCCGGTTGACGTCACACCGGGAGCCGGATATCCTTGTGATCGAAGGGACTGCACCGACATCCGGCGCCGGGCATCCAAACATCGGTACGGTAGTTGCTCGGCTGCGCAGGTAAGGCAAGAGCAATCAAGAGCTTATCCGGGAGGGCTTGGACGACATGGTCACGTTGAGCGACAAGGCTGCGGCCGAGATCAAGTCCATCATGGAGCAGAACGGCGGCACCTTCCACGGCATCCGCGTGTTCGTGGCGGGAGGTGGGTGCTCCGGGATGTCGTACGGGATGCAGATCGCCGATGAGCCCGCCACGTCCGACGACCTCGTCTTCGACGGCACCGGCGTGAAGGTGATCGTCGACATGGGCAGCCACCAGTACCTGGACGGCGCGTCGATCGACTTCGACGACTCGCTCCAGGGGGGCGGCTTCCGGATCAACAACCCGAATGCGGCCAAGACCTGCGGCTGCGGCTCGTCCTTCGCTACGGAGGAGGGGGCCGAGAGTCAGGGTGGAGGCTGCGGCGGGGGCTGTGGGAGCCACTAGGCCCCAACATCCACGAACGCTAGACTGACCGGCGCTCCGGAAACGGGGCGCCGGTTTCGTTTTCACCTGGAGGCATGGCTTGCCACGATTCGTTCCCGCAGCGAAGCTCTCCCATCTCGAGGAGGGGAAGGGAACGATCGTCTCGGTGGAGGGAATCAAGATCGCGCTCTTCCTCTGCGAGGGGACGGTCTTCGCGATCAAGAATCAGTGCCCGCACATGGGGGGCGATCTGGGCGAGGGGCTCCTCACCGGCGAGGTCGTGCGCTGCCCCTGGCACGGGTGGAGATTCAGCGTCCGGACGGGCATGATGCCCGAGACCGATGTGGTCGGGGTCCGGACCTACGAGGTGAAGATCGATGGCGACGACGTCCTCATCGGTGTTTGAGCGCGTGCGGGAGCGGTTTCCCGCGCTGCGCGCCGCGGGCGACCGCGAGGTGTTCTTCGACAACGCGGCCGGCGCGCAGGTGCCGGACGAGGTCGCCGACGCCGTGCGCGCCCACTACACGGAGCGCAACGTCCAGCGCGGCGGCCACTACGCGCTCTCGCGCGCGGTGGACGAGGGCATCGCCGACGCGCGCCACGCGATCGCCTCCTTCCTGAATGCGTCCTCGCCCCGCGAGATCGTGTTCGGGCTGAACGCGACGTCCTTGATCCGCATGACGGCCGAGGCGCTACGGCCCCGGCTCAAGCGGGGCGACCGCGTGGTCGTGACGGAGCTGGACCACGAGTCCAACATCGGACCCTGGCTCCGGCTCGAATCGAGCGGGGTCGAGCCGGTCTTCTGGAGGGTGGGAGGCGGCGACGCGGGGCGTCTCGACCTGGAAGGCCTGGCCGGGCTTCTCCGGGCCGGCGCCGGGCGGGTGAGGCTGGTCGCGCTCCCGCTCGCGTCGAACGCGATCGGACGGATCGTGGACGTGGCCGCAGCGGCGCGCCTCGCGCACGAGGCCGGTGCGCTCGTCTTCGTCGACGCGGTCCACTACGGCCCCCACGGCCCCATCGACGTGCAGGCGCTCGGCGCCGACTTCCTCGCGTTCTCCGGCTACAAGATCTTCGGGCCGCACGTCGGATTCCTCTGGGGGCGCGCGGACGCGCTTCGCACGCTCGAGCCGGCCCGCGAGTTCTTCCTCCCGGGGGAGGCGCCCTACGCGTTCGAGGCCGGCACCCAGAGCTACGAGGGAATCGCCGGCATGGCGGCGGCGCTCCGCTACCTCGCCTCGCTCGATGGATCGGGCAGCCTGCGGCGGGCCATGGCACGCATCCGCGCCCACGAGGCCGAGCTCGCGTCGACCCTCGTCCTCGAGCTAGGGCGTGTGCCCGGCGTCCACATCTACGGCGACGCCGATCCCGCGAGCGTCGACGAGCGCGTTCCCACCGTCGCGTTCCGGCTCGAGGGGCGCACCTGCTCCGCGGTCGTCGAGATGCTCGCCGCGCTCGGCATCCACGCGCGCGACGGGCACATGTACGCTCCCCGGCTCGTCCGAGCGCTCGGGCTGGATCCCGAGGACGGCGTCTGCCGCGTCAGCCTCTGCCACTACAACCTGCCCGCCGAGATCGCGTGGCTCGCCGAGACGCTCCGGGCGATGAAGTGACGCCCGGCGGGGGCGCCCGGCGGTGAACGAAGCCACCTTCCTCCGCGACCTCGTCGTCACGCTGGCGGCGGCGCTCCTCGTGCTGGTGCCGAGCCGGAGGCTCCGGCTCCCCGCGGCCGTCGGGTTCATGCTCACCGGCGTCCTCATCGGGCCGGGCGCGCTCCGGCTCGTCGGCGATCCGCACCACGTGGCCGTCCTCGCCGAGGTCGGTGTCACGATGCTCCTCTTCATGATCGGGCTCGAGTTCTCGCTCGCCCGGCTGAAGGAGATCGGCCGCGCGTTCCTCGTGGCCGGCCCGCTCCAGGTGCTCGGCACGATGGCGATCGCGGCGCTCGCCTTCTCCATGATCCTCGGCCACGACACGCTCGGGCACGTGGTCTTCCTGGCTATGCTCATCACGCTCTCCTCGACCGCGATGGTGCTTCCGATCTACGTCGAGCGCGGGGAGCACCACGCACCGCAAGGGCGCCTCTCCCTCGGCATCCTCCTCTTCCAGGATTTAGCCATCGTGCCGATGCTCGTCCTCGTGCCCGCCCTCGCGGGAAAGAGCACCCTCACGCTCGGGCCGCGCGTCCTGATCGGCATCGTGGGGGCCGCGGCCGTGTGGGTGATCGCGCGGTACCTCATGCCCCGCGTCATCGCCGCCGTGATCCGGAGCGGCGTTCGCGAGCTCTACGTGATGATGGCGATCGCGGTCTGCCTCGGCGCCGCGCTCCTCACCCAGAGCCTCGGCCTCTCGCCGGCGCTCGGCGCGTTCGTGGCCGGGCTCCTCGTGAGCGAGTCGGAGTACGCCCATCAGATCGTGGCCGAGGTGATCCCGTTCCGCGATCTCTTCAGCAGCCTCTTCTTCATCTCGATGGGGATGCTCC
>JAEHDN010000090.1 GCA_016880395.1 Candidatus Eiseniibacteriota bacterium | reverse complement strand
GATTCTCCGCCTGATCGAACACCGCCGACTGCGGTCCTTCGATCGCGTCCTCGGTGATCTCCTCGCCGCGGTGCGCCGGCAGGCAGTGAAGCACCACCGCGCCCCGCCGCGCGCGACCGATCAGATCGGCATTGATCTGGTACCCGCGGAAGATCGGGAGCCGCTTCTCGCGTTCCGCCTCCTGCCCCATGCTGGCCCAGACGTCCGTGTAGAGCACGTCCGCGCCGGAGGCAGCCTCCCGCGGGTCACGATGGATCTCGACCTGTCCGCGGCCGGCCGACTCGATCTGGGCGACGAGGTTCCGGTCCGGGTCGTAGCCCTCGGGACAGGCGATCCGGACCGTGAGGCCGAAGAGCCCGGCCGCCTCGATCCACGAGTTCGCGACGTTGTTCCCGTCGCCGATGTAGGTCACGACGATGCGGTCGAGATCGAGCCCGCGCTCGTGGAGGGTGAAGAGGTCCGCCAGGATCTGGCAGGGGTGGAGCCAGTCGGTGAGCCCGTTCACCACGGGCACCGCGGCGTGCCGGGCGAGGCCCACGGCGAGCTGGTGATCGAACGTTCGGATCATGATGCCGTCGACGTATCCGGAGAGGACGCGTGCCACGTCCTGCACCGGCTCACGCGAGCCGATCCCGATCTCCCGATCCGTGATGAACACGGAGCTGCCGCCGAGCTGGGTCATGGCCACCTCGAACGAGAGACGCGTCCGGAGGCTCGGCTTGTGGAAGATGAGCGCCAGCGTCTTCTGGGCCAGCTCCTGGTGGCGGCGGCCCGCGCGGAGGTCGGCCTTGAGCCGGCCCGCCACAGCGAACAGGCGATCGACGTCGGCGCGCGTGAGATCGGCGAACGAGAGAAGGTCCCGCTTCATGCGTCGGCGCTCCCGGTTCTGGAGGAGGTGCGCGCCCGGCTCACGCCCGCGGATGCGCGCGCGCGTAGGCCGCCTTGAGGCGGCGCCGGGTCACATGCGTGTAGATCTGCGTCGTGCCGAGATTGCTGTGGCCGAGCAGCTCCTGGACGGCGCGCAGGTCGGCCCCGCGGTCCAGGAGGTGCGTGGCGAAGCTGTGACGCAGCGCGTGCGCGTGGGTCGGCGAGCTGGGACCGAGACGCTCGAGGATCGACTCGATGTCGCGCTCGAGGGTGCGCGCCGTGACGCCGCGCCCGGAGGGCCCGGCGAGGAGCGCCTCCGCGGCCTCGGGCTCGTGGCCGCGCGCCGTCCAGAAGCGCCGGAGCGCCTGGAGCGCCCGGTCGCTGATCGGGACCACCCGCTCCCTGCTCCCCTTCCCGAGCACGCGCACGAGGCGCCTGCGCTCGTCGAGACGCCCCCGGGTGAGCCCCGCCAGCTCCCCCACCCGGAGCCCGGCGCCGTAGAGGCACTCCGCGGCCGCGAGCCCACGGAGCCCGCGCGCGTCGTCGGCCGTGACCTTCGCCGTCAGCTCGTCGAGGAGCGCGTTGAGCGAGGTCTCGGGAACGGCGGCGGGGAGCGTCTCCGGCGTGGAGACCCGGGGCATCGCCGTGCGCGCGGCGGTCGTGGAGTGGCCGCGGCGCTCGACGTAGCGAAGGAAGGATCGCACGGCGGCCACCGAGCGGGCCAGCGTGCGCGCGGCGATGGGGCGCCGGCGAGCCGTGCGCTCGAGCGAGCGCGCCGCGGCGAACGCGGCGACCAGCTCGGGAGTCAGATCGCGGGGGACGCGAGGGTCGCGGCCGAGACGTCCGGCCGCGAAGTCGGCGAAACGGCGCATCTCCTCGCCGTACGCGCGCTCCGTTGCGGGCGAGCAGCGGCGGTTCTCCCGGAGATGGCCGAGAAACTCAGCGATCCAGCGTTCCACTCAGGGTTTCCGTACTCTCCGATTCGATCTGGATCTTGCACTTCGGGCACATCAGATATTCCCCCTTCGCCTTGCTCTGCTTCTTGACGAGGATCGGGGAGCCGCAGCTCGGACACTTCTGCTTCACGGGTCGGTCCCAGATGCCGAAATCGCACTCGGGATAGCGGCTGCAGCCGAAGAAAGGCTTCCCGCGCCGCGTCCGGCGCTCCACCAGCTCCCCCTGCACGCACTTCGGACAGGGGATCTGGAGGGTGAACGGCCGCGTGCCCTTGCACTCGGGGTAGGTCGAGCAGGCGAGGAACTTGCCGAAGCGTCCGGTCCGGACACGCATGGCGCTCCCGCACAGCGGGCAGAGCTGGGTCGGAGTCTCGGCCGGGATGCCCTCCTCCTCGAGCGGCATCGTCGCCTTGCATTCTGGATAGCGCGGGCAGGCGAGAAACGGCCCGCTCCGGCCGAAGCGCTTCACCATCTTCGAGCCGCACTTCGGGCACTCCACGTCCGTCTCCTGGACGAGCGAGGCGCGCACCTTCTCCTGCTGCGACTCGGCCTTGGTCAGATCGTTCTGGAACGGGTCGTAGAACTCGGTCACGACGTCGACCCAGCGATCCTTTCCGGACTCGATCCGATCGAGATGGGACTCGAGGCGCGCGGTGAACTCGACGTCGAAGACGTCGGCGAACATCTGCTCGAGGAGCTTCCAGACCGTCATGCCCAGCTCGGTCGGCACCAGCTTTCCCCGGTCGCGCGTCACGTAGTCGCGCGCGAGGATCGTGCCGACGATGGTCGCGTAGGTGCTCGGGCGGCCGATGCCCTTCTCCTCGAGCACCTTCACGAGGGATGCCTCGGTGTAGTTCGGAGGCGGCTCCGTGAAGTGCTGCTCCGGCAGGATCTCTTTCAGACCGAGCGCGTCGCCCACCGAGACCGCGGGCAGCTTGCTCGCCTCGGGGCCCGTCTCCTCGATGAGCGCGGTCGCGTACGCGCGGGCGAATCCGTCGAACTTGACGCGACTCCCCGACGCGCGCAGGAGGAAGGGGCCCGCGGTGATCTCGGCCGTGGTCGTGAGGACGAGGGCCGGGTTCATCTGCGAGGCCACGAAGCGCTGCCAGATCAGCTCGTAGATCCGGTACTGGTCCGGATCGAGGTAGCTGCGGATCGAGGAGGGCGTCCGCGCGACCGAGGTCGGCCGGACCGCCTCGTGCGCATCCTGCGAGGTCTCGCGCGAGCGGTAGTGCCGCACCTCGGCCGGCAAGTACGGCTCGCCGTACTGCTCCCGGATGAAGGTCCGCACCTCGGCCAGCGCGTCGGCCGACACGCGGGTCGAGTCGGTTCGCATGTAGGTGATGAGCCCGGTGGCTCCCTCGCCCACCTCGACGCCTTCGTAGAGCTGCTGGGCGATGACCATGGTCTTCTGGCCGCTGTACTTGTGCCGCCGGAAGGCCTCCTGCTGGAGCGTGCTCGTGATGAAGGGCGGGACCGGGTTCCGCTTCTTCTCCTGCGTGCGGACCTGGCTGACCGCGAACGACTCCTTGGCGAGCGCGTCCGCCTCGGCGCGGGCCTGCGCCTCGTTCTCGAGCGCGACCTTCTCTCCGGCCTTCTTCTGCACGCGCGCCCGGAAGAGATCACCGGCCGGCGTCGTGAGGTCGGCATCGATCGTCCAGTACTCGCGGCGAACGAACTTCCGGATCTCGTCCTCGCGCTCGCAGATCAAGCGGAGGGCCACGGACTGCACGCGGCCGGCCGATAGGCCGTAGCGGATCGTCCGCCAGAGGAAGGGGCTCACCTTGTATCCGACCAGCCGGTCGAGCACGCGCCGGGCTTGCTGCGCGTGGACCTTGTCCATGTCGATCGTGCGCGGGCTCTCGAGCGCCTGCTCGACGCCTCGCTTCGTGATCTCGTAGAACGCCAGGCGCCGGATGTCGTCCGCATCGTCGCCGAGCGTTTCCGCCAGATGCCAGGCAATCGCCTCCCCTTCGCGGTCGGGGTCGGGGGCGAGATAGACGGTGGCCGCGCGGCGTGCGCTGATCTTGAGATCCTTGAGGATCTTCCCTTTGCCCTTGATGAGGACGTACGAGGGCTCGAAGCCGTTCTCGATGTCCACGCCGAGCTTGCTCTTCGGGAGATCGCGGACGTGCCCGTTCGAGGCCTTCACCTCGTAGCTCGGGCCAAGGTACTTCCCGATCGTTCGCGCCTTGGCCGGCGACTCGACGATGACGAGATTCCGCCGGCGCCCGCCTGTGACCGGCGCCTCCTTCTTCGCGGCCGCCTTCTTGCGCGCGGCCGCCTTCTTCTTCGCGGCCGCGGGCGCCTTCGCTACTGCGGACGCCTTCACCGTGGTCGTCGATTTCTTCCTGGCAGCCGGACTCAATGCACCCCCGCCGTCGGAGCCGGGTCGTACGTGACCCCGTGCTCGTCGTCGAACCACCGGATGAGAACCTCGATCGCCAGCTCGCGCGCCTGCGCCTCGTCGTGGAGCGAGGGGCCCATGTCCCGCGCTCGGGACAGGATCTCTTCGAACTGCTCGGACGAGACCTCTCCCGCCTCGTGGAGGCGGAAGAGATACGCGTAGGCCGGATTCGCCAGGAGAAGCGCCCGCTCGGGGCCGCTCGGGACGCGCACGCTCGGCCGCTCCTTGGCTGCCTCGTCCGCGAAATCCTCGCGGGCATACGGCTCGAGCGCGCGGACGATCATCTCGAACGCTTCCCCCACGACGCTCGCGTCGTACCGGCCGGAGTCGAGCACGTTCGAAAGCTCGAGGAGCGCGTCCTCGTCGCCGTCGACGAAGGCCTTCAGCCGCTCGACGATGACCTGCACCATCTCCCGGACGCTTTCATCCATGTTGCGGGCTCCTTTCGGTTAGGCGCCGTGGCACTTCTTGTATTTCTTTCCGCTGCCGCACGGGCAGGGATCGTTCCGTCCGACCTTCGGCTCCGTGGACACCGTGGGAGCCTGCTTCGCGCCAGGAGGCGCGCCGCCCGGCCTGGGCGGGGGTGGAGCCGAGCTCCGGCCTCCGCGAGGGGGCGACGCCGCTTCCGATGCGGCCGGCTCCGCCAAGGTGCCGAATGCCGTGACCTCCGCGTGCACCTCCTGCTGCCGGGGCGCGCGCGAGCGCTGGGGCGCGGGACCCAGGAGCGGCCTTGCCATGTCGGGCGGCATCCCGGCCATCGAAGGCACCCCGCCCGGAGGGCGTGGCAGCCCGCGCTGACCTGGCATGGGCTCGAGCACGAGCGCCGCACGGAAGAGCGTCCGGACCGTCTCCTCGCGGATCGAGCGGGTCAGCTCCTCGAACATCTCGAACGCTTCTTTCTTGTACTCGAGGAGCGGGTCGCGCTGACCGTACGCGCGGAGCCCGATCCCCTCCCGCATGTGGTCCATCTCGCGCAGATGGTCCATCCAGTGCTCGTCGATCACGTCGAGGTACACGTGCCGCTCCGGCTCGCGCAGGATCGGCGCGGACATCTCCTGTTCCTTCTCCTCGTACGACCTGTGGAAGACCTCGGCGATCTCGTCCTCGACCTCGTCGGGGGCGGGCATGCGGTCGCCGGTGTCGGGCAGCGTGACCGGCCGGAGGAGGAGCTGGCTCACGTCGTTGAGGAGCCGCTTCAGATCCTCCTCGTCGTAGCGCTCGCGGGTTCCCAGGTAGGTCTGGACCCGCTCGGCGACCATCTCGTCCATCATCTCCAGCATGGTCTCCTTGAGGTCCGCCTCCTCGAGCGCGCGGAGCCGCTGCGCGTAGATCACGGTGCGCTGGCGGTTCATCACGTCGTCGTACTCGAGCAGGTGCTTCCGGATGTCGAAGTTGTGGGCTTCGACGCGTCGCTGCGCGCGCTCGATGGCGCGGGTCACGAGGCCGTGCTCGATGACCTCGCCTTCCTGAACGCCCAGGCGCTCCATGATCCCCGCGATCCGCTCCGACCCGAAGAGGCGCATCAGGTCGTCCTCGAGCGAGAGGTAGAACCGGGAGAAGCCCGGGTCCCCCTGCCGCCCGCTTCGGCCGCGAAGCTGGCGGTCGATGCGCCGGCTCTCGTGCCGCTCGGTGCCGAGGATGTGGAGCCCGCAGGTCAGATCCTCCTTGCACCGCCCGACGCGCTTCCAGACGCCGTTCTCGAGCACGCTCTCCTGGTTCGCGTAGCAGCCTCGGCCGCAGCGGATCACGCCCTGCTCTAGCTTGATGTCGGTGCCACGTCCGGCCATGTTGGTCGCGATCGTCACGGCACCGCGGCGGCCGGCGGTCGACACGATCTCGGCTTCCTGCTGGTGGTACTTCGCGTTCAGCACGTTGTGCGGGACGCCCTTCCGCTTGAGGAGCCGGCTCAGGGTCTCCGAGGCCTCGACGCTGATCGTGCCCACGAGCACCGGCACCTGCTGCTGGTTGAGCGACGCGATCTCGTCGACGAGCGCATTGTATTTCTCGCGCCGCGTCTTGAAGATCACGTCGTTCGCGTCCTCGCGCCGCACCGGCTGGTTCGTCGGGATCACCACGACGTCCCGCTTGTACGTGTGCCAGAACTCGTTCGCCTCGGTCTCGGCCGTTCCGGTCATGCCGGCCAGCTTCTCGTAGAGGCGGAAGTAGTTCTGGATCGTGATCGTCGCGAGGGTCTGCGTCTCCCCCTCGACCTTCACGTTCTCCTTCGCCTCGATCGCCTGGTGGAGACCGTCGGAGTAGCGGCGCCCCGGCATGAGGCGTCCCGTGAACTCGTCGACGATCAGGATCTTCCCATCCTGCACGACGTACTCGACGTCCTTCTCGAAGAGCGAGTAGGCCTTGAGGAGCATGAGGATGTTGTGGACCCGCTCGCTCCGGATCGCGTGGGCCCGCTCCAGCTCGCGCTTGCGCGTCACCTTGTCCGCCGGTGTGATCGACTCGTCCTCGTCGATCTCTCCCAGCTCGACCGCGAGGTCGGGGAGGAGGAACCGGTTCGGATCGCGCTGCGAGAGGAGCTGGCGCCCCTGCTCGGAGAGGTCCACCGAGTGGCTCTTCTCGTCGATGGAATAGAGGAGGTCCTCGTCCACCTCCCCCAGCCGCTTGTCGCGAATGAAGTCGAGCTCGACCTTCTGGATCAGGCGCTTCAGGCCCGGCTGCTCGGACACGAGCTTGAGGAACCGCTTGTTCTTGGGCGCGCCCCGCTTGACCTGGAGGAGCTTGACCCCCGCCTCGTACTCCTTCTCCGGGTCGCCCAGCAGCGATTCCGCCTCCGCGAGGATCCGGTTCGTGACCTGCGCCTGGCTCCGCACCACGCGGTCCACGTCCGGTCTCATCTCGTCATACTGCTGGAGGCTGTGGTCGACCGGGCCGGAGATGATGAGCGGCGTGCGCGCCTCGTCGATCAGGACCGAGTCCACCTCGTCCACGATCGCGTAGTGGTGCCCCCGCTGGACGCGGTGGTCCCGGTGGCGCGCCATGTTGTCGCGCAGGTAGTCGAAGCCGAACTCGTTGTTCGTGCCGTAGGTGATGTCGCAGGCGTAGGCGGCCCGGCGCTGGGTGAAATCCATCGAGTTCTGGATGCACCCGACGCTCAGGCCCAGCGTCGTGAAGACCGGCCCCATCCACTCGCTGTCGCGCCGCGCGAGATAGTCGTTCACCGTGACGAGGTGGACCCCCTTCCCGGGGAGCGCGTTCAGGTAGATCGGAAGCGTCGCGACGAGGGTCTTGCCTTCGCCCGTCGCCATCTCGGCGATCTTCCCCTCGTGGAGCACGACGGCCCCGAGGAGCTGGACGTCGAACGGGACCATGTCCCAGGTGATCGGCTGCCCGACCACGTCCCAGGTCTTGCCGACGAGCCGCCGGCAGACCTCCTTCACCGTCGCGAACGCTTCGGGAAGGAGATCGTCGAGGGTCTCCCCCGCCTCGAGCCGGGCGCGGAACTGGGCGGTCTTCCCGGCCAGCTCATCCTCCGACACGTCGCGGAGCCGCTCGTATTCTTCGTTGACGGCCTCGACGAGCGGCCACATGCGCTTGATATCGCGCTCGTGCTTGCTGCCGAGGATCCGTGTGATGAGGCTCAGTACCATGGTTCCTTTGGATGCGGGACGGGG
>JAEHDN010000089.1 GCA_016880395.1 Candidatus Eiseniibacteriota bacterium | reverse complement strand
GCGGCACTCGTGAGGTCAGACGCTTGAAGGGGCGTGATCGAACAGTCCGGCGGGTGCTACGGCCGGCGGACGTTCGTGTGAACCGTGATCGTGGCAGGCTCGACCGGGGCCGTCGGAGTCACCTCCACGAACCGGTCGCCCGCCGATGAGGGATGGGTCCACTTGGACCCGGTGTGGATCCGGAACAGGAGGCGCGGCACGCCTGCCTGAAGCGTCGGGTGGGTCGATACCGGCACGGACCAGATCCCACCGTCGTCCGTATGACCGATCAGGATCTCCCGGCCGTCCCGCGACCAGACCGCTCTTCCGAGCCCGTCCCACACGCGGACCTCCGCACCCGGAGTGGGAAACGAACGCACGCAGACTTCGTGCTTCGCGGAGGCGTCGTTCGAGTAATTCGAATAGACCAGCCATCGCCCGTCCGGTGAAATGCTCGCGGCAAACTCGCTATAGGAGGATGCGAGATAAGGAGACGGCGCCCCCTTCGGGTTCATCGGGAGGAGCCAGAGGTCCCACCCTGTCTTGGGGTTAGCCTGTTCGAAGACCAGGTATTTCCCGTCGGGCGACCAGGCATCGACTTCGTTGAACGTTTCGTCCGACGCGTAGACAAGCCGCTCTTCGCCGGCCTCGCCCACGGAGCGCTCGTAGATGTTGGTCCGCCCGGAACGATTCGAGCTGAATGCGATCCGGCTTCCGTCGGGGGACCACGAGGGGATCCCGCCGATTCGTGACTGGGGCCCCATGGTGAATCGCCTCGACTGGCCGCTGGTCATGTCGGCGAGCCAGATATCGATCGAAGTCGGCGACGTGCGTCGCCCCGCGAGCATCCGGTTTCCGTCCGGAGAGTAGAGGCCCCACTCGTACCGTCCCGGGGGGAACGGGGCGACTCCTCGACGGCGCCCCGATCGGTCCAACAAGCCAAGCTCCATGTTCGTCAGGGACTCATTGAGGTGGACGACGACTCCGTTGAGCGACGCACTTGCGAGCGGCGGTCCGACGCTTTGATTGGTGAACGGCACCCGATCCAGCGCCATGGGAGGTCCTTTCGGCGTCAGCCTGTCGTAATCGAACCCTTGCAGGAGAAGACGCCCGCCGTCCGCGATGACGATTCCCAGGTCACCGGCGACCGCGGGAGCGCAGCCCGCCTGCATGACGAGCCGGCGCGAGCCCGACCGGGTATCGGCCACGAAGACGTCGAACTTCTCGTCGCGCGCCGGGAGCGAGATGAAGAAGAAACGCCTTCCGTCGGGCAGGAAATGCGGCCATCGAAGGGCCGTTTCGCGCGCCGTCGAGTCGGGACGCTGGATCTCCGTGGCCGTTCCCCCTTCGGACGACACGCGAAAGAGCCCTCCCGCTGCGCTCCGGGCGAACACGATGACCGCATCCTTCCCCCACGTGGCGCCGCGGGGATCCGGTGCGTCGCAGACAACCTCCGGTTGACCCCCGGCGATCGTGACCTTTTTCATCTTCCCGCCCGCGAAGAATCCAAGCTCCTTGCTGTCCGGCGACCAGAAGAGAAAGAACCCACCCTCCGTACCTTCCAGGGGCCAAGCGGCGAGAGCATCGAGCGGTCGAACCCAGATCCGCTGGGGACGCACGGGATCCAGCATCACGAACGCAACGTGTTTCCCGTCCGGAGAGATCGTCTGACAACCCGCGTAGACATTCAGTTCCATGGGCGGCGGGACTTGAATCGTGAAGCGTCCTTTGGGCGTGGCGGGGCGCTCGGTGACGAAGCGTCCGAGGAGGAGCATCGAGGTTGCCGCTACGATGAGACCGCCCAGAGCGAGCGCCCAAGGTCGTCGTGACGCCGGTGGCATCGACCCCGATCGATCCTGGGGCGCTCCGAGCGCGTCGGCGAGCTGCTCCGGCGTGGCGTAGCGCGCGTCGGCCTGTGGAGCCATGGCCCGCTCGATCGCTTCGACCAGGGCAGGCGGAGCGT
>JAEHDN010000088.1 GCA_016880395.1 Candidatus Eiseniibacteriota bacterium | reverse complement strand
GGCGAACGCCCGGACGAAGTCGAGCCCCGGCGCGGTACACGCACCGGGGCCCTCGCGTTCGTGGCGGCAAGAGGGATCAGAATCGAGGCTCGTCCCTGATTTCCTTCCTCGTCTGGAATGGCTCTCGGATCACGACCTTGACTCCGGATATCGTCTTGGCCAGGACTCTTTGAACCTGCTCCGCCGCGGTAGAACCAACCTCGCCCGCGGCTCGAAGCGCCCCGCTGCCCGCCGCTGAAGCGGCCTGCTCGGCCGTGACGCCGATGTCGCGAGCGGCATGAATCGCTCCCTCCACCGCGCCCTTCGCGGCCTTGCCCACATCCCCTCCAACCTCGGAAGTTCCCTTCACGAGTGCGGCGGCACTTGCGCTCACCGTCTCGACCGAGGTCACGCCAACTTTCCTCGTTCCGCTGAGCGTGCCCACCATGATGGACTTGGCCGCGTCCCCCGCCTCCATCCCGACTTCCGCGACGCCTTTGACCGCGCCGGTCACGGTATCCACGGCCAATCCGATGATCTCCGTTCCCGCGGCGCGCGTACCCTTGAGCGCGTGCACGATCGTGTTGCTCACGGCATCGACCGTGGCGGTAGTGACGTCGCCGACACCCTGGACCGCCCCGATCACCTGTTCCTTGGCCTCGGTCACGACGCTTCGAGGCCGTTCATTACCAGACATGGAGTTTTCTCCGTCCGACGGGAAGACTGACACCGCCCCCGGGCCGCCCACAGAAAAGGCACCGCAGAGGCTCAATCGGAAGTTGGCCTCGGCTGCCCCGGATCCGGAAACGTACTCAATTGAAACCGAGCACATGGCGTGCCACGGAAGCTGTGGTCGTCTAGCTCATTGCGGCGGGGTGGTTTCGCGGATACGAGGGCGGCATCCTCTCGGCAATCCTAACCATCATGGCTTGCCGTTTCTTACATCCCCTCGGGTATCTCCAGGGGCCATGCCGGAGCCCCTCCTTGATGGACGGGCGCCACGAAGAGGCGCATGCTCGGAAGACGCTCTTGATATCGCGTACCCGCCCGCCCGGCTATGCCTGGAATGCTTCACCGTGGAGGAGCCATGAGTGACGTCTCACGCACATTTCTGACAGACTCGCGAGCGTTCCTCACCCAGGATTACATGCCGAAAATCGAGCGATGCATGTCACGGCTGACCGAAGAGCAGGTCTGGTTCCGCAGTGACGAAGCCTCCAACAGCATCGGCCATCTGCTGCTTCACCTAGTCGGCAGCACCCGCTATTGGGCGATCGAGGTCATCGGCGGAAGCTCGATCGGCCGCGTTCGTCAGCGGGAGTTCGAGCCGCCGGCAGCCGTTCCGCCCGATCGGCTCATGGCCGATCTCCGAGCGGTTGTGGAGGAGGTCGATGCGCTCCTGGCGCAGATGCCCGCCGCGATCCTGCTCGATGAGCGTACGACCCGGAAGGATCGCTTCACGGTCCTGTGGTGTGTCTACCACATCGTCGAACACTTCAGCATGCACACGGGCCAGGTCATCTCGATGACCAAGGCGCTCGTCGGCGATCTCGATCTTGTGGCCACCAGATGATTGCGACGAAACGGCGGTGTGACTCGGAGAGGTTCCGAAGCGCCAGGAACGGAGGAAACGGGATGGGAGCTGACCGCCTCCTCGCTAGGGGGTGGACCTCGCAACATCACGCGTCCCTGGCTGCTCCGGCTTCGCTCGCCCCTGCCACCCGGGAGTCTTGTGTGGGCTCCCCTCTGGCGAATCCGTCGAGTGGCGTTTGAGCCCCACGTTTGTTTTGCTCACCGAGTAGCGATTCACATTTGAGCGAGTTGGAAGCGGTGTCGCGCCATGCAATACGTGTGCCGGCACGTCGTGACCCTCCTTACTATGAAATTACCGCGACTTAGGACGGCCACTCCGCCGGGCGCCGGTGGAACATTGTAGATTCTTTGTGCAACCATGGCCGTGTGGAACGACTGCTTCGACCCTCGGGGCCGTCACGGCTCTAGAGAGACCGAAGAAAGGCAAGCATGGCCATATGGTCCGCTTCAGAGAGCCCGAGGAATCGGTCGCGCGAGCGAGCGGCCTCTCCCCCATGCATCCGGATCGCCTCCTCGATGGACTTCGCGCGCCCATCATGGAGGAACCGGGGCTCTCCCTCCTTCAGATGCTCGGATAGGCCGAGACCCATGAGCGGTTCTGTTCGGAACTCCGATGGGGTCGCTTCGCCGAGGCATATGTCGGCCATGTCCTGACCCATGTCATGCAGCAGCAGGTCGGTGTACGCCGCCACAGGTCGGTACCGGATAGCCCGAACCGGGCTGTCGCCGGTACGGAGCAGCGGGACATGGCACTTGTTGCAGTCGCTCGTGAAGAAGACCTCCCGGCCTCGCTTCCCGGCTCGCGATAACGGCTGTCTGGGCGGCGGCGCGAGGAGTCGCACGAACGCGTCCAGGCGGTCGACCGCAGCCTGCTCCACCTCGGGATCCGGAGTGGGATCCGTTCCCTCGGGAAGAGGCCGGCCCCCGAGGGTCTCCTCCGTCGGCTGAGACGGGCCGGTGACTCCCATTTCGATCACGAGGGCCCCCTCGTTGAATTCCTTCAACGTGGGAACGAACGCCTTCCTGCCAAATCGGCCGATCCTGCCGTCGAGGAAGCGATTCGGCCTTCCCGACACTCCGTCGCCGTTACGATCGTCGGGGTCCGCAAGGGCCAGGATTTCCGAATCCGGAACGGCGTCGAGCAACCCGAATCCGAACAGACCAGGTGTGGTTCGTTGTGCGACGGCGGTGGCCTCCCCTGGGACCGGCTCACTGTCGACTCCCAGCGCGGCCTGGAGCGCCGGTGTGACCTGTGCCTGGATCACCGGCCCGCCCTCCTCGGCGAGGGGGTCGCAAAACAGGTCGCTGGCCCGGAACGCCGACACGTGACGCTCCGCCTCCTCGCCGGGCCCGCCGGGAATCGGGCTGTCGTGACACTCGGCGCAGGCGCTCGCGTTGAACGCCGGACCGAGACCTGTCTCCGGGGTGAAGACGCGCTCGAACTCGACCCGGCCCTGCTCGAATTGCTCCCGTTCGGCCGGCGTGAGCCCCGGCACCGGGTCGCCGAGCTTGGACGCCCGGGCGCAGCCGAGGAGCGCGACGGTCGCGACGAGCGACACCACCGCGGGCCGCCTCATCGCACGCCTCCTCTCGGTGTCGAGACCTCGATCGCCATCGCGGCTCCCACAGCCTCTCCCGCCGCCGCCCGCGGCGCCGGCTCGTATCCGACGCGGGCGACCTGGCCGGGGGCGAGCTGAGTGAGGCTCGCCGGGCGATGCGAGACCTCCACCCGGCAGCCAGGGGAGACCCTCAACCGGATCGCGCGAATCGAGTGGCCCACTCCCGTGAGCACGACGACCGTGCGGCCCTTGACATCGACCGACTTCAAGGTCCCGGTGAGGGAGCGAAGGGACGAGCGATCAGTTGCACCACGCGTCGAGGGCGCAACGGCGACCGCGAGCGCCAAGAACAGCAACAAGAGGGGTCCGAATCGGCGCATGTCCGGACGATGGATCATGGGGGTCGTCATGGGAAACCTCCTCCCCTACGCATTTCCACGTACCCCGTCAACATCACGAATGTCCGGCCCGAGTGCGCTTCATCGACGAATGGCTCGAGGCAATTTGCCGGCGGCCCGCGGAGTGCAACGCCGCCGGATGGCCGCCGGATGCGCGAAGGCCCCGGCAGCTCTCGCCACCGGGGCCCTATCGCGAGCGCGAACCCTGGAGTTCGCACGCCGGGCTGTTCACCCGAAGCGCCTCGTCACGGGCCGATCGTGCCCGCGTTCCCGTTGAGTCCGGCCGCGGCGGGGACGTTATCTGGCCTGACGCCGGCGGCACCTCCGAGTCCCCCCGAGCCGGTCACGAGAACGCTGCCGGTGAGCACCGGGATCGAGCTTCCGGCCCGGTACAGACAGTAGCTCAGCCCGCCTGGACCACCGGACCCGCCACCCCCGTGTCCGCCGGCGCCTCCTGGGCCCCCGTGCCCGCCTTGCGATACCGCGGTGGCCGTTCCCGTGGCACCCGTCCCCCCAGCTCCACCGCTTCCACCATTTCCGCCCGCGCCGCCCGCGCCCCCAGTGCCCGCCGTGAAACGGCAGTTCGTGAAATGCGGGGACGAGTTGTAGAGATAGACGGCAAAGGAGGCGCCTCCCCCGCCGCCACCGGTCCCGCCCGTGGCGCTGCCTCCACCGCCCCCACCACCGCCGCCGGTACCACCGGGGAGTCCGACCATGCACCCGATTAGTCCCGGGTTGGGCAGCATAGCGCCACCGCCACCGCCACCGCCACCACCGCCCCCACCGGTCCCGTTGAGTCCTGCGCATCCATCAAGCGGCGTCCACAGGACCCCAGCCACGCCGTAGGAACTCTGAAGCGCGGCGTTGGTCCCGAGCGTCCCTGCGCAGCCGTCTCCCCCTCCGCCTCCAAAGCCCGGGGTACCGGGGCATACTTCGGTGTTCCCCTGGCTACCGCCCGTTCCGCATCC
>JAEHDN010000087.1 GCA_016880395.1 Candidatus Eiseniibacteriota bacterium | reverse complement strand
TAGGCGTGGCAGAGGACGAAATGATACTGGGCCGACAGCGCAGGATCGCCGAGACGCTCGATGGCATCTCGCTGAGGCAGGAGGGACTCCACGATCTCCTTGAGCCGCCCCAGCCGGATCAGCTCGGAGGCCTGCCACAGCACCAGGTCCAGACGCCGCCGCTCTCGCTCGCTCGCGGGGAGCCCCTGGAGATGTCGCTGCGCCTCCTCGAGCACCCGCACCGCTTCGTCGTGAGCGTGCAGGTCCACCGCCTTTCGGGCAAACAGCGTCAGGTACTCTAGCGCCTTATCATGCCGGTCGCTGCGCGCGTAATGATGGGCAAGCTGCTCGTAGGCTTCGCGCAGACGGTCAGCGTAGATGGTCTCGAGGGCGCGTCCCGCGTCGGCGTGGAGCTTCTGACGTTCCGGGCCGGTGAGACTCGCGTAGGCGACCTCCTGGGTCAGGGGATGCTTGAAGACGTAGACCGGCTCGATTCCCCGGGAATGCTCGTAGAGAAACTCGAGCCGCACGAGCTCCCGGAGGTGAGTCTCGATGTCTTCCGGCCCACTCCAGATCGACCGCATGACCCGCAACGCGGACTCTCGACCGAACAGAGCCGCCGTCTGCAGAGCCCGCCTGGGACCGTCGCCGAGCCGGTGGATGCGCGCGAGAAGAACCTCCTGAACGGTGTCCGGTGCGTCGAGCGTGTAGCCGGGATCGGTCTGGTCGCGGACGGACCCCGCCAGCTCTTCAAGGAAGAACGGGTTACCCTCGGCCTTGTCGAGGATCTGCCGGGCGAGCGCATCGGGCAGCTCCTTCGCCCGGAGCGCCGCGCGCATGACGCTGCGACTGTCCTCCTGGGAAAGCGGCTGGATCGCGATCTGCGTGGCATAGGATCTATTCATCCACGGGGGCCGATAGCCGGGTCGATAGGTCGCGATGAACATGATCGCCGCACCGGCCAGACTCTCCACGAGGGCGTTCACGACCTCCTCGGAGGTCCGATCGATCCAGTGCAGATCCTCGAGCACGAGCACGATGGGCCGCCGCTGGCTGCCATGCAGGGCGAGCTGACGGATGGCCTCGAGCGTCCGCGATCTGACCGCCTCGGGCGCAAGCCCGGCGAGCCGCTCGGTCCCTTCGCGCACCCCGAGGAGCTGCAGAAGATATGGGGCCCACTCTTCCGCATCCATCCCGACCGCCCCGAGACCTGACCTCACCCGATCCGAAACGGTCTCGGCGCTGTGGACGTCGGTGATCCCGAAGTTCTGGCGGAGCATCTGGAGGATCGGAAGGAACGGCACGCTGGCCCCGTAGGAGAGACTGCGTCCCTCCAGCCAGGCGACATCCCGCCGGCGCAGCGCCCGCCTGAACTCGAAGACGAGCCGTGATTTCCCGAGGCCTGCGTCGCCCACGATGCCGACGACCTGGCCGCGCCCGGCCAACGTGGAGGTGAGCCGGCTCTCGAGCAGCTCGAGATCGTGCTGGCGTCCCACGAACGGGGCGATCGGCCGCCCGAACTCCGGCACGCCGAGCGGACGCCCGGC
>JAEHDN010000086.1 GCA_016880395.1 Candidatus Eiseniibacteriota bacterium | reverse complement strand
TCGACGGCCAGCAGCAGGCGAAGGATCAGCTCGACAAGGTGGCGGAGCGGCTCTCGGAGGACGCCGAGAAGCTCAGCCAGTCGCCGGGATTGAAGAACGAGCTCGTGCAGAAGATCGAGGAGTTGCACCAGCTCCTGACCCAGATCAAGGATCAGTCCCTCCTCAAGTCGATGCAGCGGCTCCAGGAGGCGATGAAGAAGATGACGCCCCAGGACATGGAGCGTGCGCTCCAGAACTTCCAGCTCTCCCAGGATGAGGTCATCAAGAACCTCGAGCGCACGATCGAGATGCTGAAGCAGCTCCGGATGGAGGAGATGCTCGAGGCGGCCTCGGAGCGCGCCGCCGAGATGGAGCGGCGCCAGATCGCGGTGAACGACTCCCTGTCCCGCGCGCGGGACAAGGGCGCCATGAAGCAGCTCTCCGAGAGCGAGAAGCAGATCGCCAACATGGCGGCCGAGGAGCAGGCCGCACTCGACTCGATCGCCGCCGCGACCCGCTCGAGCGATCCGGAGACGTCGCAGGAGTCGGAGCGCCTCGCCCAGCAGCTCGGCCAGCAGGGCATGCAGCAGGACATGAAGCAGGCGAGCCGGTCCATGGGGCAGGGGGAGCACGGCGATGCACAGCAGCAAACGAAGCAGATCGCGAAGGATCTGGAAGAGATGCGCCAAGCGGTCGACAAGATGCGCGAGTCATTCGGGAAGAAGAAGAAGAACGAGCTGGCGAGCAAGATGGAGGATGCCGCCCAGGACCTGATGGACATCGCGGCCGTGCAGGAGAAGCTCCTCTCCGACGACACGAGCGGCATGTCCGAGCGGGCCGAGACCCAGAAGGGACTCCAGGAGACGACCGAGGGAGCGACGGACCGCATCGGCCAGCTCGCGAAGCAATCTCTGTTCCTCACACCCGACATCGCGCAGTCGCTCGGCCGGGCCCTCACGAATCAATCGAACGCGGTCGGCCGCTACTCGAACCAGGATCTCGCGGGCGGTCTCAACTCCTCGAAGGAGGCGACGATCTCGCTCAACCAGGCCGCGACGGCGCTCCTCCGGCAGAAGGAATCGATGCAAGGGGCGAAGTCCTCGACGGGCATGCAGGAAGCCATGGAGAGCCTCCAGTCGCTCGCGGGCGACCAGCAGGGGCTGAACGACCAAGTGATGGGAATGATGCCGGGGTCCCAGGGCGACGACGGCTCGGGACAGGGACAGGGCCAACGGATGCAGGAGGGTGAGGGCGACGCGCTGGGGCGGATGGCCGCCGAGCAGGAGGCGATCCGCCGCGGGCTCGAGGAGGCCATGCAGAAGATGGGACAGGGGAGCGGCACGCTCGGACGCATGAGCGATGTCGCGGACGACATGAAGAAGGTGGAGCAGGACCTCCGGTCGGGCCGGCTGCAAGCCGACACGATCGAGCGCCAGCAGCGCATCCTGAGCCGTCTCCTCGACGCGCCGCGCAGCGTGGAGAAGCGGGACTACTCGCGCAAGCGCACCTCGCGCCCGGGCGTGGACGTGGTGCGCTCGTCTCCGAACGCTCTCTCGGGCGATCTCCTCCGCTCGCGCCCGTCGCTCGCGGCGCTCCTGGCGCGAGGCAGCCGCGACCCGATCACGCCGCGCTACCGCGCGACCGTGGACGAGTACTTCCAGTCGATCCTCGAGGGCAAGGCCCGGTGAGGACGCTCGCGACATGGAGGCGTGCGGCCGCGCTCGGCCTCGCCCTGGCGATCGCAGCGGCGGCCGCCGTGCCGCTGCGCGCGCTGGCGGCTCCCAAGCACGCCGAGGACAAGACCCCCGCGAAGGCGGGGAAGGGCGTGACCACGGTCCCGACCGTACCGGAGCTCCAGCAGCCGGGGCAGCAGCCCCAGCCCACCGACCCGCGCGCCATGGACATCTATCGCGCGATCCTTCGCTCGGGTGCCGCGCGCGGTGCCGCCGACACGCTCGGAGACGGTCTCTACCGGGCCGCGCTCGAGGCGTTCTATCAAGGGCAGATGGATTCCACGCAGGCGAGAGCGAGCCAGTTCGCTCGCACCTACGTGCGGAATCTCAAGGTGAACGACGCCCTCGAGCTATCCCTGCTTGTGAAGAACTGCCGAGATTTCGACTACCAGCCGCTGCGCGCCTACGGGCGCGTGCTGGATCTCAGACAATCGGGGCACCCGGACTCCGCCGCGGGCGCGGCGAAGGCTGCGCTCGAGCGGTGGCCCGGCGCGCAGGTGCGCTACCACCTCCGCTTCCAGATGGCCGAGCTGGCGCGGGAGCGAGGCGACCACGCGGAAGCGGTGGCGCAGGCGCTCGCGATCGCGGACTCGACCTCGAAGAGCCGCCTTGCGCCCCGGGCGCTGAAGCTCGCCGGCGACGAGACGATCGCGATGGGCCAGGGTCAGGAGCGCGCACTCCGGATCTACCAGGAGCTGCTCGAGCGATACCCAGACTCGCCGCTCGCACCCGGCGTGCGGTCGCAGGTGCTCCAGATGCGAAAGAAGCTTCAGCTGTGAGGCGACTCCTCGCGCTCGCGGCTCTGGCGCCGCTTCTCCTCCTCGCTCTGGTGCTTGCGCCGACTCCGGCCTCGGCGCGCATGCTGGTTCCCATGGACCAGACGCAGACCGACCACCTCCGCGCGTACGGCCTCACGTACTGGGCGCTGAGCCACGGACTCCACGGTGAGTGGCTCCTCAACTACCGCGGCGGCTCGTTCCTGCTCCCCGACAACACCCAGCTCCAGGGCGAGGCCGTCGTGCGTGGCGTGAGCGTGGAGAACGTCGACGAGGCCGCCGTGGCGCGGATCATGGCCGAGATCGCGGACAACAACATGGAGTCGATCAAGCTCGAGACGACGCCACGCGTCGCCGTCTACGTGCCGCCGAGCGCGCCTCCGTGGGACGACGCGGTGCAGCTCGCGCTCGACTACGCGCAGATCCCCTATACGAAGCTCTGGGACGCCGAGGTGCTGGACGGGAAGCTCGCCGAATACGACTGGCTCCATCTCCACCACGAGGACTTCACGGGACAGTACGGGAAGTTCTTCGCCGCCTTCGCGGCCACCGACTGGTACAGGCGGCAGGTGGCCGAGAACGAGGCTATGGCGAAGTCGCACGGGTTCTCCAAGGTGTCCGAGCTGAAGAAGGCGGTCGCGCGCACGATCAAGGTGTACGTCGCGAACGGGGGATTCCTCTTCGCCATGTGCTCGGCCACCGACACGTTCGACATCGCGCTCGCGGCGGAGGGGGTCGACATCGTTGGCCCCGAGTACGACCACGACGGCGCAGACCCCAGCTCGAACGCGAAGCTCGACTTCTCGCGCACGCTGGCCTTCCAGGGGTTCGAGCTGGAGATGAACCCGCTCGTGTACGAGTTCTCGAGCCTCGACACGACCGCCAAGGCGTCGACCCGCGGGCAGCGGAACGACTACTTCACACTGTTCGACTTCTCGGCCAAGCAGGACCCGGTGCCATCCATGCTGGTCCAGGACCACGTGGCCAACGTGCCCGGATTCATGGGGCAGACGACCGGCTTCGAGAAGAGCATGCTGAAGTCGGGCATCACGATCCTCGCGGAGACGCAGGGAGCGGACGACGTGAAGTACCTGCACGGGCACTACGGGAAGGGAACGTTCACCTTCTACGGCGGGCACGATCCCGAGGATTACCAGCACGCCGTGGGCGATCCTCCGACCGACCTTGCCCTCCACAAGCACTCGCCCGGATACCGGCTGATCCTCAACAACGTCCTCTTCCCCGCGGCGGAGAAGAAGGAAAAGAAGACCTGATCGTGTGCGGCCGCGAGCGCGCGGCGCGTTGGGGCGCGGCCCCAGACGAAGTGAGGGGCGCGCCGGAGTCGTCCGGTACGCCCCTCTAGGAACCGCATCAGCTCGGTCCCTGTCCCACCCGAATCTTTTGCACGTTGCGTGCCGCTCCGAGCCCCGGGCAACGACCGTAGCAACCCCAAGACGCTCAAGGGTGAAGGTGGGTCGGGCGACCGTTCACGCGTCGAAGGACTGACATTCTGACAGGCTGCGACCGGCGCCGACAGTCAGGCCTCGCCCCCTTGAGCCAACCGCCCGATCCCGGTACACTGCCCGGCCATGACCGAACGCGAGACTCCGCCC
>JAEHDN010000085.1 GCA_016880395.1 Candidatus Eiseniibacteriota bacterium | reverse complement strand
TCTGAGCCTGCGCCTGCCGGTCTGCCTCGGCCTGCTCCGCCGCACTCGCTCTCTCCGCCTCCGCCTCGCTGCCCTCGAACTCCCGCGACTGCTCAGCCTGCTCGGCCTGGTAGTCCCGCTCCTGCGCCGCCTCGTCCGACGCGTGACCACGCGCCCGCTCGTTCTCCTCGATCTCCACACCCGCCGCCGCGCGACCCATACCCAACTCGTGCTCCTGCTTCGCCGCCTCCAGAGCCGCCTCGAACTTCAGCTTCATAGCCTCCAAGGCAGCGTCCGCTGCGGCTTGGAACTTCGCCAAGGCCATCTCGTGTTCGTTCCCGAGTTGCTCGAGCTGGAGCTTGGTCTGGTTGTCGGCCTGCGCCTTCTGCGTCGTCGCCTGCTGCTTCGCCATGTCCGTCTCGATCGCCTGGGTTGCCTTGGCGATCATCTGCTTCAGTTGCTGGTTCTCCTGCTGGATCGCCTGGAGCTGCGCCTTGTACTGCTCCGGACTCATCGAGCCGTCTTCCTTCTGCGTCAGACCCGGATGGAGCTGCTCGATCAGCTTCTTCAGCCGGCTGGCGATCTCCTCGGCCCCAGGGGTGTCGCGGAACTTCATGTAGATGTCGCCGATCGACATCATCAGCGTCGGATCTGCGGCCAAGAGCTGTCCAAGCTCCTCCTCCCCTTGCTGCTGTCTGGTCTGGTAGCTCTTCCCGATCTTGACCGAGATACCGTAGGTGCCGTCCTTCATGCGGTGGTGCTTGGCGTTCTGCGGTAGTCCGGCCTGCATGCCGTCCATCCCCGCCTGAGGAAGCACTCGCGGTCGCCCGGTCTTCGGATCCATCACGTACGGCGCGTTGAGGGCAATCGTCTCCTCGTTGTCCTCCCCGTCGAGTATCTGAGCGAGTCGGCCGTCACGGTCGTAGACCGCCGACATCCACTCAAGGATGACGAGCGCCTCGTACTCGATCGCAATAGCGAGGTTCTGAATGAAGTCCGAGCTGCCGGCGTCGGCCTGCCCCTGCAGCGCCTGAATAGCCTTCCCGCTCCGCTCCTTCGACGACAGATTCCCGAGCGACGGGTCGTAGGTCTGCGTCGTCGCCTGGATGGCGGTCTCGAACTTGTCCATCAGCATCAGCGACGGCCCAAGGCGGCTCATGTCCACTTGCATCCGCTGCGGAGGTGGCACCGGAGTACCGTTCAGCGCCGTAGGCTTGTACTGAAGGTAGGGGAACGCCCGACTGTTCGCCTGCTGCCACGCCTCCTCGTGCCCCTCGAACTGCCCCTCGGCCCCGACAAACGGCGCCTGAGGCTCGAGCGCGGCCATCGTCACCGCCTGCGAGACGGAATAGTTGAAGCCCTTCTGGGGGTCACGCGCGGGCCGAATCATCCCCTCCCGGCGCCGCTCCTTCTCAAACGGCTGCAGCTCGCGGCCTATGTACGTCACGATGGGAATGCGGCTCCCGTTCAGTTCCTGCTCCTCCAACACCTCTAGCGCGTTGAGCTTGTACGAGACGCACGTCACGTGGTCGACTTCCCTCGTGCGCCCGGATCCGTCCTCTGCCGTGATCGTCTCCGGAACGTGCTTCTTACAGAAGTACTGGACTACCCGCACGCCCTTCTTCTCGCCGTCCAGACTCACCCAGTCCGGCTCGGGAGACGACGAGATCCCCTTGAACGTGTCGTCGTCGAACTTGACCTTAGCCCTCGGATACCCACGCTCGTAGTCGTCCAAGGACATCCAAGTCTCGATGAACGCCCATTCAGCATCGGAGTTGTCAGGCTCCGTAGCGGCCGGGTCCCAAAAGACCGAATCCTGCCGGAATATGCGCTTGATTCTGATCTTCTGGTCGAAGGGATGGCCGCTCTCGTCGTCGTACTCGGTCGTGATGAGCCAGTACCCTGTACCGCACTTCACCCCGCGATCGAACGCCCACGACCGCGCAATGTGCGCCCGGCTGTCACGCTCGATCGCCCGGTACAGCCCCTGCCTGACCTTCGCCTCGTCCTTGTTCGCGTCCTCGCTCACCGGATGGATGTTCACGCCCAAATGCGCCGAGCGCTCCTGGTTGAGGACGAGCCTGATGGGCTGGTCCAGCTTGGAAATCGACAGGATCGGCCGCGGAGGGACCGCGGGCATGTTCCCCTCGGCCTGTTGGCCCTCGCGCAACGCTCGCGCCCGCGGGTCCCACTGGTACTCAGGCACCTGGAAGCGCAGGTCCTCGACTTCGCGCTCGCGCTGCTTCTTGTCGGAATCCGCCGCGTGCTTGAACCGGCGCTTCGCGTCCGCGAGTATCTCCGCCTTGCTGTCAGCCACCTAGCTGCTCCCGGTAAAACCTCATCATCTCCGCGTGCGTGTCACGGCCCTTCGGCGTGTGCCGCTGCTCCTCAGCCCAACCCGGAGACTTGTGCTCAGGGTCCTGCGCGTGCGCTTGAACCCTCAAGTCTCGCGCCCTGACCAGCAGCTCTCGCGCACCCTCCGCGTCGTGCCTCCGGCGGAGCTGGAGCGCCTGACGGTGGGCAGCCATGGACTCTCGGAGCAACTCAAGCGTGCTCACGAAGAGAGCCTCAACACCCAGCGCTTCCCGTAGGTGTATGACGAGTCGCGACCAGTTACCTGCTTCCATGGAATCGAGGAGGTTGAGGTGATGGAC
>JAEHDN010000011.1 GCA_016880395.1 Candidatus Eiseniibacteriota bacterium | reverse complement strand
GCGGGGCCTGGATCCCAAGGTGATCGAGCGGGCGACGGGCCAGCCCGTACGCCGGCGTGCCGTGGTCGATCGCCCATCCCCTGTAACGAACCAGGGCCATGTTGCCGATCGATCCATCGAGGTCTACAGGCCCCAGGTGGTCCCCCGGCGCTCGGAGGTTCGGCCGTCGTCACCGCAGGGGTCTGCCCAGGCGGCCGAGGTGGACCGCCGGCATGCCGAGGCAGAGCGGCGCATCGAGCAGCAGCGCGAAGAAGCGGACCGGAGAGACACCGAGACCCGGCTCCGTCGCGACCGTCAGCGCCTCGAGCAGCGCCAGCGCGAGGAGCTACGGCATCCCCCGAGCGGAGTCTCGCAGGACGAGCTACGCCGGAGACATCAGCAGGAGATGGACGAGCAGCGCGCAATCGAGGCCCAGGAGCGTCAGAAGCTCCAGGAGCGTCGTCGCGAGACGCGGGAGGCGCGCGACCGCGAAGGGGCCCGCTGACACGGGGAGTTGTGGATGGCCGGAAGACTGGCACTCGCGGGCTTCGCTCTCGCTTGCCTTGCCTCGCTCGCTGGGTGCGGCGGCACACGGCCCCCCGCCTCGGCCCCGCCCGTGGGCGCATCTCGCGAGGCATCGCGCATCGCCCCGGCCGATCTGGCGCGCTTCCGGGACGCCCTCGCCCCGCATGGTGAGTGGCTCGACCTCGAGCCTTACGGCACGGTGTGGGCACCGCTCGGCGTGCGAGGCGACTGGCGCCCCTACACGCGCGGCCGATGGATCTACACGGACCTCGGCTGGCTCTGGCTCGGCGAGGAGCCGTGGGCTTGGGCCACCTACCACTACGGCCGCTGGAAGCAGGACGCCGATCACGGCTGGATCTGGGTTCCCTCCTCGACCTGGGCGTCTGCATGGGTGGCCTGGCGGCGCGGCAAGGGATGGGTCGGCTGGGCGCCGCTCCCTCCCGAGGCTGGATGGTCCGCTGCCGACGGACTCACGCTTTCGGGGAGCGATCTCGATCGCGCGATCCCGGAGCGGACCTGGTCCTTCGTGCCGTCGCAGGAGTTCACCTCCTCCAAGATCCAGGGGCGGATCGCTCCCGTGGGCCGGAATGCAACCCTCCTTCCCCTCACCACGGGCGTGACCCGGTACGGCCTGGCCGCTTCGCGACCGGTCGAGCGAGGCATGACCGCCGAGGGGGTGGGCCACGGACGCCCTCCCCGCCCTGCCCGGGTCGTCGCGGCGAGAACACCGCGTCTCAATCGGGCCGAGATCGTGAGCCGAAGCCTGGTCCAGGTCTATCGTCCAGAGCTGATCCAGGATGCCCCCGAGCGCGACCGACCGTATTCCTCCGCGCGGGGACTGGGTGGCTCGCCCCTGAAGACCCTCCTCGCGCGCGATCGGCGCGAGCAGTCGAAGCTGGAGGATGCGCTCCGCTCGGAGCGCGACCGATTGACCCGCCAGCAGGCCAGCGAGGCCCGAACGCCGCCGTCAGGGGTGTCGCGCGACGCGCTCAAGCGGCGCCACGAGTTCGAGATCAAGGAGCAGGAGCGCTTCGAGGTAGAGCTTCGGGCTCAAGCGGGGCGACGGAAGGAATGGCTGGCGGGGCGGTGAGCCCCTCCCAGGCCCGGGGCTCGAGCCCCAATAAAACGGGCGGCAGGAGCTTCGACGTTTGAGCCCTCTCCATCCCTGGAGGGATGTCCTGGACTCGATCTTGTCGCGTTCCCGCCGCCCTTGTATCTAAAGGATGCGCTGGCCGGGCGAACTGGGCCGGCGCATCCGGCTGACCTTCCCCCCTATCACGGATCGTGCCGATGGCATCGGTCGGATATAATCCCCTTTCCGACCGAGGGTTCACGTGATTCGCGCACGATCGTGGAACCCCAACTTGCCGGTCGGTTTTTCAAATGCACCCTGAGCTACATCCCTTTTTTCCAAGGAACGTTGAGCATGTCCATCTGGCGCATCCTCGGTCTCGAGTCGGGCACGGAGTCCACGAGTGAACGCGGCGACGCGGTCCGCGCGATCGTCGACCAGCTGGGTGAGCTGGACCCGGATCGCGCGCGGCACATCGCGTCCTTCGCCTACACCCTCGGCCGGGTAGCCCACGTGGACCTCGACATCAGCAAGGAGGAGACGCGCGCGATGGAGCGGATCGTGCGCGAGCTGGGCGGAATCAGCGACGAGGAGGCGGTGCTGGTGGTCCAGATCGCGAAGTCCCAGCACGCCCTCTTCGGGGCGACCGAGAGCTACGTCGTGACGCGCGAGTTCGCCCGCATGGCCACCCACGAGGAGAAGGAGGCGCTCCTCGAGTGCCTCTTCGCGGTCTCCGCAGCGGACGATGGGATCTCTAGTGCCGAGGAAGCCGAGATCCGCAAGATCGTGGGTGAGCTGGACCTGCAGCACTCCGATTTCATCGCCGTCCGCTCGCGGTACCGAGGACACATCGCCTCCCTTCGCGAGCCCCCCGGAACCACCCCGCCCCAGACCAGCTGAGGGTCGCCGTCTTGCCCCACGCCCCATCGTCCCTGCGCGCGCTCCAGGTGGCTCTTGCAGCCGCGGTCGTCTTGCCTTGC
>JAEHDN010000084.1 GCA_016880395.1 Candidatus Eiseniibacteriota bacterium | reverse complement strand
GTGGACGGATGGTGCTCGCCCTGCGGCTCCGGGGTGGCTGGATCGAGCCCTGGCGGGCCACGCTCCCGGACACCTCCACCACCGGCGTGCCCAACGAGCTGGCGCAGGTCCCCTCCGAGGACCGGTACCGGACGGGCGGGGCGTCCACGGTCCGCGGGTACTACGAGAACGAGCTGGGGACCCGCGAGATCCACGTCCAGGCGTCCACAGGCGCGGATTCGGTCTACAACGAGTCCCGGGGTGGCCAGATCCAGCTCCTCGCCTCGGCGGAGCTCCGATTTCCACTCCTCTGGATCTTCGACGGGGCCGCTTTCTTCGACGGGGGCAACGTCTGGGAGCGCCCGGAGGACATCACCCTCGGAAAAATCTTCAGCTTTGGCAACGGGGCGGGGTACAACGATATGCGGTACAGCCTGGGGGTAGGACTACGCCTCGGCACCCCCATCGGGCCGATCCGGTTCGACTACGGCTGGAAGCTCCGTACGCCGAGGCCCGACGCCCCCGACGTGAATCCGCATCCGGGGCTGCTCCACTTCAGCCTGGGGCACGCATTCTGACATGACCCGTCCGCCCATCTCATCCGATCCGAGCGGCGCCACGCCGCCGCGCCAGCCGCGCCCGTTCCTCGCCTCGATCGCGTTCCGAGCAGGCGTGGCGGTGATCGCGGGGGCGCTCGCCCTGGCCGCGTTCGCGGTGGCAGGCCTGCTCGTGCTCTTCCGCGCGGGCAATCCGGCCCTGAGCGGACGGATCGTCGCGGAGCTGAACCGGGCGGTCACCTCGGATTCCACTCGCTTCACCTGCGACCGCGTGCACGGGACCCTCTTTCGCGGTGTGATCCTCGACAATCCCAAGCTCCTCGTGTTGACCCCGGTCGGAGAGGTGGTCTGGGCTCAGGCCCGCTCCCTGCGGGTCGATGCCGACCTGGTCGCCCTCGCGTTCGGCCAGAAGCAGGATCTCAGGGTCGAGCTGGATCGGCCCCGGATCGACCTCGTCCACGACCTGCGAGGCGAGCTCGTGATGCCTCGCTTCGTGCAGGGGAAGAAGGGGAAGAAGAAGCCCGGCGAGACCCGGGTCGTGATCGCGGTGAAGGACGGCGCCTTCTCCATGGACCGCGCCAAGACCCGGTACGGGCGGATCGGAGGCACCGCGACCCTCGTCCTCGGCCCGGAGCGCTCCACGATCCTTCTCGACCGGCTCTCGGGCACCAACCTGACCCCGGGCCGGCCCAGGAAGCTCGAGCTGAGCGGGGAGCTCGACGTGGAGCACGGGGCGCTCCGGGCGCGTCCCCTCGAGATCACGCTGGGCTCGAGCCGCCTCACCGCTGAGGTCGACTGGGATCTCGAGAAGGCCAGGGTGCGGGATGGGACCCTCTCCGTCCATCCGCTCGAGCTGCAGGAGTTCTTCCGGGCGTTCGATCTGGCGAGCGCGGCCGGGAGGGCCGAGGGAGAGATCACCTTCTCCGGAACCCCGACGGACGGCTCGGCGCGGGTCTGCCTGCAGGGGACGTACGCGGGCGAGCCGGTCGACACCCTGGTGCTCGCGGCTCAGTCCCGACCGGGAGCGGTCGATTTCTCCGGTCTCCACCTCCGGGTGCGCAAGAACGACGTCACGGGATCCGGCACCTTCGACACGCGCGGCGGAGCGCTGACCGCGGATCTCGCGTTCCGTGACGTCAATCCAGCCGTTCTCCCCTGGTGGAAGTCGCCCGAGAACACGCCGTCCGGCTCGCTGGCAGGACGCGGACGCTTCTCGGTTCGACGCGCCGCGCCCTCCATCGACGTGGCCGCCTCGGTCGATCTCGCTGCGAGCCGCCTCGGACGACTCGCGATCCGGCGCGGTCATTTGCGTGTGGCGGCGCATCCGAACGGCGCCGCGGTCCTGGACAGCAGCTGGGTCGAGATCCCGGGCGGACGAGTCGTCGCCGTCGGATCGCTCGGCGCGGATCGCGCGCTCCAGCTCGACATCCACGCGTCGGTGCAGGACCTGAGCGGAATGAACACGCTCCTTGGATCGCCGCAGATCGATGCCGGGCGGGGACGCGTCGACGCGACCCTGTCCGGCACACTGGAGTCGCCCCTCTACCAGGCGCAGATGGACCTCTACGGCACGCGCCTCAAGAACGGGGTCGGCGGCGATACCCTTACCGTCGAGCTACAGGGCCGGTTCCGGCCCGAGCTCGACCTCGTGGCCGACGCGGGCATCCGTGGCCTCCACGCCGGAGAGCGGCCGCTCGGCAACGTGGACGCCACGGTGAGCGGAGGGAAGACCCTCCGGATCGAGCGCTACCGGCAGTCGCTCGGGGATACGCTGATCACGCTCGGGGGCAGGGTGATCTTCGCCGAGGAGGGGACCGAGGCGCAGATCGATTCCGTGGCGCTCGCCGCGGGGGAATATCACGTCCGGAACCGCGGCCCCGTGCGGATCGGATTCTTCGGGAAGCGCGTGCGCGTGTCCGACCTCGCCCTCGATCTCGACCCCGGCACGCTTCGACTGGATCTGGACTACAACCCCTCCGCGGACGCGATCGACGCTCGCGGGAGCATCGCGGAGGTCGACCTGGGTCGGTTGCCCGGATTCTCCCATGGGAAGACGAGATTCGCGGGGGTCCTGCAGGGCGACTTCCTCGCCAGCGGCCCGCTTCGCGACCCGGACGTGTCCCTCAAGCTGACCGTGATCGAGCCCGTCGTCGGCGACATCGCGGGGGACAGCGTGCGGCTCGACCTCAACTACACGCCCGGCGTCCTCACGGTGGAGCAGGCCGCGTGGAAGGCGGCCGCAAGCCGGATCCTCGCCTCGGGCACGATCCGGCCGCACCTCACGCTCCAGGACTGGCTCCGCGCGGCGGGGCGGCACGACCGGACCTGGACCGAGCACGCCGACCTGGCGCTCACCGCTTCGCTCGATTCCTTCGACCTCCGCCTCGTCGCCCCCGCCGACACCTCGCTCCGCACGCTCGAAGGGATCGCCACCGGGACCGCGCGCGTGAGCGGCCCGTCGTCCGCTCCGGTCATGAGCATCGAGGGGCGCGTCTCGTCGATGGCCTATCGCGGCGTCAGGGGGGAGATCTCCGCCGTGGATCTGGCCTACAAGGATCGCCGGCTCCGGATCAACCGCTTCGACGCGCGGCAGACCGAAGGTGCGGGGTCGCAGATCCGGGGCGAGCTCCCGCTCGACCTCGCGTTCTACGCCGACGACCGGCTGATCGACAAGGAGCCCATCTCGCTCTCCGTGGAGATCCCGAACGGCGATTTCTCGATCGCGCGGCTCCTCCTGCCGGAGATGATCGGGTACAGCTCGGGGCGCTACTCGGCCTCCGCGGTCGTGTCGGGCACGCCCTCGGACGCGCGCGTGACCGGGAACTTCCATCTGACAGGGGGCCGGCTGCGCCCCGCGGGCCGCGACGAGGTCATCGACCACGTGGATCTCGACGCCACGTTCGACCAGAAGCAGCTCACGATCACGCGCGCGGTCGCCAGGCAAGGGGAGAAGGGGAAGATCGAGGCGACGGGGTTCTGGCGCTGGCCCACCGGGAAGCGAGCCGCGGGGCCGCCGGGATTCGGGCCGCCGGGGACCTACGAGCTGCACGTCACGGCCACCGGCTTCACGGCGACCGACCGGAACACCTACGCCGCCCGCTTCACGGGAACCCTGGACATCGTGAACGGCCGCGATCCGCGAGGGGCCGAGCGGCCGCTCATCACGGGGCACGGGACCATCACGAAGGGCGAGCTGACTCTCGATCTCGCGAAGCCCCCCTCGGCCCCGTCGGAGCCGCTGCCGTTCCTCTACAGCGTGACGGTGGATATGCCGGGGAACTTCTTCTACCGGAACCTCGACGCCGAGGTGGAGGTGGAGACGGCCGAGGGCCCGCTCACGTTCAAGAACGAGGGCTACGGCGATCTGGCGCTCGGCGTGCTCGAGGTGCGCAGCGGCAAGTACTACGTGGTCACGCGCGAGTTCCGGAATCTGCAGGGGACGGTCAGCTTCAACAATCCAGACCGCATCGATCCCGACGTCAACGTCGTCGGCGAAACCTCCATCCATGATCCGTCCAAGCCGGAGGGATCCCGGGTCGTCTACCTCGCGCTGACGGACCGCGTGTCCCGGCTCAAGGTCCGCGTCTACGACGACTTCGGGACGCCGCCGAACGATCTCTGGAAGGCGCTCGCGTTCGGTCAATTCGTCCCGCTCGGCGGCGTGGGCACCACGGAGGCGGCCGCGAGCGGCGGGGTGGATCCGTCGGTCGCGGTGCCGATCTCGAACTACCTCTTCCAGAACGTGGAGCGCTGGATCGGCAGCTCGGGCTTCATCGACACGATCGATCTGCGCGGGAGCGGCGCCGCCGCCGACCAGAACAAGTCCACGAGCGCGCTGAGCGTCGTGGGGGTGGGAAAGTACGTGACCCCGCAGTTCTACTTCAAGTATTCTAAGGACTTCTCGGCGACGGCGGAGCAGGAGATCAGCGCGGATTACCGCGTGACCCGGCATCTCCTGCTGAAAGGCCAGCAGATCCGGAGCACCGCTCCGGACAAACCGCCCCAGGAATACAATCTCGACCTCAAGATCCGATTGGAATATTGATCGACGCGTGGAACTGAACCCGGTCCAGCGCCAGGCCGTCGAGCATCCCGGCGGCCCCCTCCTCATCCTCGCGGGTGCGGGGAGCGGCAAGACGCGCGTCCTCACGGGACGCGTGGCTCACCTCGTGCGCGAGCGCGGGGTCCCCGAAGGCGGCGTCCTGGCCTTCACCTTCACCAACAAGGCCGCCCGCGAGATGCGCGAGCGCGTGGAATCGCTCCTCGGCTCGGACGACATCCGCTCCTGGGTGGGCACCTTCCACGCGACCTGCGTGCGCATCCTGCGCCGTCACTCCGAGCTGCTCGGCTACCCGCGCTCGTTCGTGATCTACGACACCGACGATCAACGCGGCCTCCTCCGGGAGCTGCTCCGGGACGAGGGGGGCGACGACCGCGCGCTCACGCCGGCGGGCGCCGGGTCCCGGATCTCGAGGCTCAAGAACGAGGGCATCACCCCGGAGGCGTTCGAGTCCCAGATCCGCTCGCCCATCGACCGTCGGCTCGCGCCGGTCTACGCGCGCTATGCGAAGGCGCTCCGCGAGCGGGCCGCGATGGACTTCGACGACCTGCTCCTCTACACGGTGCGGCTCTTCGACGCGGACGAGAGCGTGCTCCGCTCCTACGCCGGCCGCTTCCAGCACGTGCTGGTCGACGAGTACCAGGACACGAACGCGATCCAGTTCGAGCTGATCGAGCGGCTCTCGCGCATCCACCGGAACCTCACCGTGGTGGGGGACGATGACCAGTCGATCTACCGCTGGCGCGGGGCCGACGTCGGGAACATCCTCTCCTTCGAGAAGCAGTTTCCGGAGGCCACCGTGCTCCGCCTCACCCAGAACTACCGCTCCACGCGCACGATCCTCCGCGCGGCCAACGGCGTGGTGAAGCACAACGTGGGCCGCAAGGAGAAGGAGCTCTGGACGGAGAACGAGGCGGGGAACCCGCTCATGCTCCACGTGCTTCCCGACGAGGAGGCCGAGGGGGAGAAGGTGGTCTCGCTCCTGCTCGAGGCGCGGCGGCGGGACGGCCGCTCGAACCGGGACTTCGTTGTGCTCTACCGGACCAATGCGCAGTCGCGCGCGGTCGAGAACGCGCTCCGCCGCTCGGCGATCCCGTATCAGATCACGGGGGGCATCTCCTTCTACGAGCGGCGCGAGGTGAAGGACGTGCTCGCCTACCTGCGCGCCGTCGTGCAGCCGCGCGACACGGTCGCGTGGCTCCGCGTGATCAACGTCCCGGGCCGGGGCATCGGCAAGACCACGATCGACCGGCTGCGCGAGTTCATGGATGCGCGCAGCCTGACCGTGCCGGAAGCGCTGGCCCATCCCGATCTCGTCCAGTCCGTCGGCCCGGCCTCCGCGCGGAAGCTGGCGGAGGTCTCGCACCTCTTCGAGTCCCTGAAGCCGCTCCTCGACCTGTCGCCCCCCGCCTGCGTCGCGGAGCTGGTGGCGCGGGTCCGCTACCGGGAATACCTCCAGGAGGACGATCCGGTCGAGGCATCGGAGCGGATCGAGAACGTCGAGGAGCTGATCGCGGGAGCCGAGGCCTACGCGCGCCGGGCGGAGGAGCCGAGCGTCGATGGATTCCTCGCCGAGGTGTCGCTCCTCACCGACGTCGATCTGTGGGAGGAGGGAGAGGACACGGTGAACCTCATGACCATCCACTCGGCGAAGGGGCTCGAGTTCCCGGTCGTGATGATCGCGGGCATGGAGGAGGGGCTCCTGCCGCACGCATCCGCCCTCGACGATCCGGCCGAGCTGGAGGAGGAGCGGAGGCTCCTCTACGTGGCGATCACGCGCGCGCAGAAGGAGGTCCATCTCCTCCACGCTCACTACCGCCGGAGCTGGAACGCATCGGGCGGCGGAATCTCGCGGTTCATCGCGGAGATTCCGCGTGAGTGTCTCGAGATCGAGGAGGCCGAGCCCTGGCAGGCCGCGCGACCCGTGTCGCCGCGGCGGTACGCGGGCGCGTCTTCGTCCTCGTCGTCGAGCGCCAAGGGCCCGAGCCCCGTCGGCGTCCGGGTCCTCCATCCCCAGTTCGGCGAGGGGGTCGTGGTGGCGTGCGAGGGCGTGGGGGAGCGCGCGAAGCTCACCGTGCAGTTCCGGCGCGCGGGCACGAAGAAGATCCTGGCCGCCTTCGCGGAGCTGAGCCATGCGGATTGACGCGGGCACGGTCCGGAAGATCGCCGCGCTCGCTCGCCTGCGCGTCGCGCCCGAGGACGAGGAGCGCTACGTCCGGGAGCTGCAGGAGATCCTCACCTACGTGGAGCAGCTCCAGGCTCTCGACGTCGAGGGGATCGAGCCGACCAGCACCGTCGTGGCGGGGGAGCCTGTTCCGCTCCGTCCGGACGAGGAGATTTCGTCCGACGTGAGAGACGAGGCGCTGGCGGCCGCGCCCGATCGCGAGGAGGACTACTTCCGGGTGCCGCGCGTCGTATGAGCGCCTCCGTTCACAAGGAGACGGCCGAGGACCTCGCGCGCTCCGTCCGCGACGGCTCGCGGAGCGCGAGCGAGATCGCGCGCGCGTTCCTCGAGCGGACCGGGCGCACGTCGGATCGCCTCGGCACCTATCTGCATCTGGATCCGGAATCCATCCTGGCTGCCGCAACCGCGGTCGACGATCGCCGGAAGAGCGGCGAGCCGCTCGGCCCCCTCGCAGGCGTGCCGGTCGCCATCAAGGACAACATCTGCATCCGAGGCGTGCCCACGACCTGCGGCTCGCGCATTCTCGAGGCGTATCGCCCGCCCTACGACGCCCACGTGATCACACGACTCCGCCAGGCGGGCGCGATCCTCTTCGGGAAGACCAACTGCGACGAGTTCGCGATGGGCTCCTCCAACGAGAACTCCGCCTACAAGCCGGTCCGGAATCCGTGGGACCCCGAGCGCGTGCCGGGCGGATCGAGCGGCGGCTCGGCCGCGACCGTAGCCGCGCGCGAGGCGCCGCTCGCGCTCGGCTCCGATACCGGAGGCTCGGTCCGGCAGCCCGCGGCCTTCTGCGGGGTCGTGGGACTCAAGCCCACCTACGGCTCGGTCTCGCGCTACGGTCTCGTCGCCTTTGCCTCGTCGCTGGACCAGATCGGGCCCCTGGCCCGGAGTGCGCGCGACGCGGCGCTCCTCTTCGATTCGATCGTAGGACGGGATCCTCGCGACATGACGAGCCGCCCCGAGGCGAAGGGAGTGGACCTCGAGGAGCTGGAGCGCGGGGTGAAGGGAATCCGGATCGGCATTCCGGGACAGTTCCTGGGCGAGGGGCTCGATCCCGAGATCCGCGCCTGCCTCGACCAGGTCCGCGACGGGCTCGCGCGCGAGGGCGCGACCGAGCTGGACGTCGCGCTCCCGCACGCCCGCTACGCGATCGCCACGTACTACCTCATCGCCCCGGCGGAGGCCTCGAGCAACCTGGCTCGCTACGACGGCGTGCGGTACGGGCTGCGAGCCGGGAACGGCGATCTCCGGGGCATGTACGAGACGACCCGCGGGCTCGGCTTCGGGCGCGAGGTCAAGCGGCGGATCCTGCTCGGAACGTACGCGCTCTCGGCCGGGTACTACGACGCCTATTATCTCCGCGCGCAGAAGGTGCGGACCCTGATCCGCCGCGATTTCACGGAGGCGTTCGGGAAGGCCGACGTGCTCCTCCTCCCGGTCACTCCCACGCCTCCGTTCCGGCTCGGCGAGAAGACCGAGGATCCTCTGGCGATGTACCTGAACGACATCTACTCGATCCCGGCGTCCCTCGCGGGCGTGCCCGCGCTCTCGTTCCCCGCGGGCTTCACGAAGAGCGGCCTCCCGATCGGGCTCCAGCTGGTGGGAAAGCCCGTCGACGAGACGACCCTCCTGCGCGTGGCGCGGGCCTGGGAGAAGGCGAGCGACGCCGCGCGGCGGGCGCCGGCTCTCGCGGAGGCGGCCGCGTGAGCACCGCCCCGAAAGCCATCGCCGGGGCGCGCGAGCGCTACGAGCCCGTGATCGGGCTCGAGGTGCACGCGCAGCTCAAGACGGCATCCAAGATCTTCTGCTGCTGCTCGACCCGCTTCGGCGCGCCGCCCAACACCCAGGTCTGCCCGGTCTGCCTCGGGCTTCCGGGCGTGCTCCCCGTGCTCAATGAGCGCGCGGTCCGGGACGCCGTCATGGTCGGCCTCGCCGTCGGATCGAAGATCGCGCTCCGGAGCGTGTTCGCACGGAAGAACTACTTCTATCCGGATCTTCCCAAGGGCTATCAGATCTCCCAGTACGACCGGCCCCTCTGCGAAGGGGGCTCGATCGACATTCGCTCGGGGGAGGGCTGGAAGCGGATCGGCCTCGTGCGGATCCACCTCGAGGAGGACGCGGGGAAATCGCTTCACCCGGAGGGCCGCGCCGGCATCCACACGACCCGCGTGGATCTCAACCGCGCCGGCGTGCCTCTGATCGAGATCGTCTCGGAGCCCGACATCCGCTCGGGCGAGGAGGCGACCGACTACATGGCGCGCCTTCGCCAGATCCTCGTCTACCTCGACGTATGCGACGGCAACATGGAGGAGGGGAGCCTCCGGTGCGACGCCAACGTGTCCGTGCGCCCGAAGGGCTCCACATCGTTCGGCACGAAGACCGAGATCAAGAACCTGAACTCGTTCCGGTTCGTCGACCGCGCGATCGCCTACGAGATCGAGAGGCAGATCGGGCTGATCGAATCCGGCGGACGCGTGGTCCAGGAGACGCTCCTCTGGAACTCGGAGCAGGGCGTGGCCGAGTCGATGCGCAGCAAGGAGGAGGCGCACGACTACCGGTACTTTCCGGAGCCCGATCTCCTGCCGCTCGATCTCGACCCGGCCTGGATCGAATCGGTGCGAGCCTCGCTTCCCGAGCTGCCGCACGCGCTCCGGGAGCGCCTCGTGCGGGAGCACGGGATTCCGGAGTACGACGCCGAGGTTCTCATCGAGACGCGCTCGCTCGCGAGCTATTACGAGGACGTCGCGGCGCGATCGGGGCAGCCGAAGCTCGCGTCGAACTGGATCATGACCGAGGTGAACGCGATCCGGAACCGGGACGGGCTTTCGATCGAGCGGTTCCCGATCCAGGCTGACCGGCTCGGGGCGCTCGTGGGCATGATCGGCGCCGGCAGCATCTCCGGGAAGATCGGGAAGCAGGTGTTCGAGCACATGCTCACGGATCCGGCGGCTCCGGACGAGATCGTGAAGCGCCACGGGCTCCTGCCGATCGACGACGAGGCGTCGCTCCTCGAGCTCGCCGACGAGATCGTGGCCGCGAATCCCGGCCCGGCCGCGGAGTTCCGAGCCGGGAAGGAGAAGACCTTTGGCTTCTTCGTCGGCCAGGCGATGAAGCGCTCGGGCGGGCGCGCCCACCCCGAGAAGCTCCAGGCCGCGCTGCGCGCGGCCCTCGCCAAGCAGGCATGAGCGACCCGAGAGTCCTGGTCGTCGGGCAGGGAGGGCGCGAGCACGCCATCGTCGACGCGCTCCACCGGTCCTCCGAGCATCCGAAGGTCTTCGTCGCGCCCGGCAATCCCGGCATGGAGCCGCTCGCCGAGCGCGTCCCCATCGAGGCGACCGACGTGCAGGCGCTCGTCCGCTGGGTCCGGGGACACGCGATCGATCTCGTCGTGATCGGCCCGGAGACTCCGCTCGAGGCCGGACTCGCCGACGCCCTCCGCGCCGATGCCGTGCCGGTCCTCGGGCCCGGCAAGGAGGGAGCGCGCCTCGAGACGAGCAAGGTGTTCGCGAAGGAGATGTTCCACAAGGCCGGGCTTCCCACCGCGGCGTTCCGCGTGGCGCGCTCGGCCGACGAGGCGGAGCGCATGGTCGCGGACGCGCCGCTTCCGGTGGTGCTCAAGGCGGACGGCCTCGCGGCCGGCAAGGGCGTTGTCGTAGCGTCGACGCGCGAGGAGGCGGGCGCGGCCATCGACGCGTGGATGCGGCGCGGCGCGCTCGGCGCGTCGGGACGCACCCTCGTGGTCGAGGAGTTCCTCCCGGGGGAGGAGACCTCGATCCTCGTCCTCACGGACGGTGAGCGGTGGGTCCTGTTTCCGGCGGCCCGCGATCACAAGCGGCTCGGCGACGGAGACACCGGTCCGAACACGGGGGGCATGGGCGCCTGCGCGCCGGCGCGCGTGCCACAGCCCGAGGAGGCGAAAGCGATCGCCCACGCGCTCGTCGATCCGCTCCTCGCCGTGCTTCGGGATGGCGGCACGTCCTATCGCGGCATTCTCTATCTCGGTCTCATGCTCACCGCGGCGGGGCCGCAGCTCCTCGAGGTGAACGCACGGTTCGGCGACCCGGAAGCGCAGGTGGTCCTTCCGCTTCTCGCGGAGGATCTCTACCCGCTCGCGAACGCCGCGGCGCGCGGCGCGCTCCCGAAGGAGCGCCACGGCACCTTCGTGGCGCACGAGGGGGCCGCGGTCTGCGTGGTCCTCGCGGCGCGGGGGTATCCTGGATCGCCCGAATCGGGCATCGTGATCGAGGGCCTGAACGGGCCCTGGCCGCACGGCATCTGCGTCTACCACGCAGGCGTGAACCGGCGCGGAGCGAACTGGGTGACGAGCGGCGGGCGCGTCGTGGGCGTCACCGCCCGGTCCGGAACGCTCGAGCACGCGCGGCTCGCAGCCTACGACGCCGTTCGGCGGGTCCGTTTCGACGGCATGCAGTATCGCAACGACATCGCGCAGTCCCCTCAACCATAGGGAGGGTCCCGCCCATGAGCCAGAAGATCCGCGTCGCGATCCTCTTCGGCAGCGAATCCGATCGACACATCATGGACGAGACCGCGAAGGTTCTCGATTCCTTCGGCATTGCCTACGCGATGGAACAGGCCTCCGCGCACCGGAGCCCGGACAAGGTGCGGGATCTCGTGCGCGGCGCGCCGGCGCGCGGCGTCGAGGTGTTCGTGGCGGCGGCCGGGATGGCGAACCACCTCGCGGGAGCGGTGGCGGCGCACACCTCGCTCCCGGTGATCGGCGTTCCCCTCGGCGGCTCGCCGCTCGGGGGGGCGGACGCCCTCCTCTCCACCGTGCAGATGCCCGCGGGGGTGCCGGTCGCAACCGTGGCGATCGGCTCGGCGGGGGCAAAGAACGCGGGAGTCCTCGCGGCGCAGATCCTGGCGCTCGGCGATCCGGGCCTACGCCTGAAGCTCGAGGACCTGAAGCTGCGCCTCGCCCGCGGCGAGAAGCTCTAGCAACCGTGAGCGCGGTCCGGCTGGTACTCGGCGACCAGCCCGAGACCGAGCTGATCGCGCGCGTCGCCGACGCGCTCCTCGGCGGGGGCGTCGCACTCCTGCCCGCCGAGGGGGTCTATGGCTTCCACGCGCTCCCGTCCTCCGCGGCCGCGATCGAGCGGATCCGGGTCCTGAAGCGGGGAGCGGGTCGCGCCGGGTTCATCGGCCTGATCGGCCGGCCCGAAGACCTTGCCCGCTGGACGTCGCCGCCTTCCGAAGCAACGGCACTCGTCCGCGCGCACTGGCCGGGCGCCCTGACGCTCGTGCTCGACGCGCTCCCCTCCGCACCGGCCGGGCTCAGGGCCGTGGACGGCACGGTGGCGCTCCGCTGCCCGGGCAGCTCCTTCCTGCGCGGCGTCGCGGTCGCGGTGGGGGACATCGTCCTCTCCACGTCGGCCAACCGGAGCGGGGAGCCGCCGGCCGCCCGAGTCGGGGACGCACCCCCTGGAATCGCCGACCTGGAGGTCGACGCGGGGTCTCTCGGCGGTAGACCTTCGACCCTCGTCCGGGTGGGTACAAAGGGGGTGCAGATCCTTCGCCAAGGCGCGGTCCGGCTCGGGGATGGAAGCCTTGACGGTCCTCCGAGCGAACCCTAGACTCAGCCCGAGCAGCGACCCTATCCAGAGGGCCATGACGTGATTCAAGTGCTCATCGTCTGTACCGGGAACACCTGCCGGAGCCCGATGGCGGAGGGCGCGTTGCGGTCGCTCCTGCCTCCCGAGATCCTGGCCCAGGTGCGCGTCCGCTCGGCCGGCACGAATGCCATTCCGGGCGTTCCCGCCACCCAGCTCGCGGTCAGCACCACGGGCAGCCGAGGCATCGATCTCCGCGCGCATCAGTCGTCCAGCCTCACGGCCGAGCTGATCCGCGAATCCGAGCTGATTCTGGGCATGGAGCCGGGACACGTCGCACGCGCGCGGGAGCTTGCGCCGGATGCGGCCGACCGGATCCATCTGATCACAGAGCAGGGTGCCGAGGGGGCGGAGGCCTCCCGGGTTGGAATCCACGACCCGATCGGCGGCACCTCGGTCGAATACGACGACACCTTCAACCGGATTCGAAGCCACCTGCTCCGGTGGTTGCCCCTCATCCGTGAGGCGGTCGAACGGCGGGAAGGCGTCCGATGAAGAAGCGGGTCGCTCCGGAGCAGCGGAAGGAGACGAGCATGGCAGGGGAGGGGAAGGCGATCATCTGGATGAACGGCAAGTTCGTGCCGTTCGAGGATGCCACGATCCACGTGCTCTCGCACGTGGTCCACTACGGGTCGAGCGCGTTCGAAGGGATCCGCGCCTACGACACGCCGCATGGCACAGCCGTCTTCCGGCTGGACCGGCACGTCCAGCGCCTCCTCGATTCCTGCAAGATCGCACGCCTCGATCTGCCGTACCTCTACGACGAGCTGATGGACGCGATTCGCGAGACCGTGAAGCAAAACGGCGGCAAGGCCTGCTACATCCGCCCGGTCGTCTACCGCGGCTACAAAACCCTCGGGGTGAACCCGACGGGCGTGCCGGTGGACGTGGCCATCGCAACCCTGAACTGGGGCAAGTATCTCGGCAAGGACGCGCTCGAGCGGGGCATCGCGGTGAAGGTCTCGTCCTGGCGACGCGCGGCGCCGAACACGTTCCCTGCGCTCGCGAAGACCGGAGCGAACTACATGAACAGCCAGCTCATCAAGCTCGAGGCGATCACCGACGGCTACGAGGAGGGGATCGCGCTCGACGCGTTCGGCTACGTGGCGGAGGGAAGCGGGGAGAACATCTTCCTGGTGCGGAACGGCGTGCTCCAGACGCCGACCATCGCCAACGCCATCCTGCCGGGCATCACCCGGGACAGCATCATCCAGATCGCTCGCGACCTCGGCATCGAGGTGCGCGAGGAGCAGATCCCGCGCGAGGCGCTCTACATCGCGGACGAGGTCTTCTTCACCGGCACCGCGGCGGAGATCACGCCGATCACGTCGATCGATCGGATGCCGGTCGGAAGCGGCACGGTGGGGACGCTGACCCGGCGGCTCCAGGAGGCCTTCTTCGACATCATCGAGGGACGCGCGCGCGACCGGCACGGCTGGCTCTTCCCGATCGACGCCAAGGCGAAGGTGCAGCGGGCGGCGAAGAAGGCCCGGTGATCGGCGCCTGCGGTATGTCCTGATGGCACGGCCGGCGGAGCCGCCGGTGAGCGCGCACGACATGGCGCTCCACGCGGCGGACCCCGAGATCGCCCGCGCGATCGACGACGAGGTGCGGCGGCAGCGCACCACGCTCGAGCTGATCGCCTCGGAGAACTTCGTGAGCGAGGCGGTGCTCGAGGCCATGGGCTCGCCTCTCACCAACAAGTACGCCGAGGGCTACCCGGGGAAGCGCTACTACGGCGGCTGCGAATTCGTCGACAAGGCGGAGTCGCTCGCGATCGAGCGGGCGAAGGCGCTCTTCGGCGCGGAGCACGCGAACGTCCAGCCGCACGCGGGGGCGCAGGCCAACCTAGGAACGTATCTCGCCCTCATGCCTCCCGGATCGACCCTGCTCGGCATGGCGCTCGCCCACGGCGGCCACTTGACGCACGGGCACAAGGTCAGCCACTCGGGCATCATCTTCCGCTCCGTCCAGTACGGCCTCTCGCCCGACACGGGGCTCCTCGACTACGACCAGGTCGCCGCCCTCGCGCGGGAGCACAAGCCGCGCGTGATCGTGGCGGGTGCGAGCGCCTATCCGCGCTTCTTCGACTACGCGCGCTTCCGGGCGATCGCGGACGAGGTGGGGGCCGCCTTCGTGTTCGACATGGCCCACGTCGCGGGGCTCGTCGCGGGGGGCGCGCATCCGAGCCCCGTGCCCTTCGCGGACGTGGTCACCTCGACGGCCCACAAGACCCTGCGGGGGCCCCGGAGTGGCTTCATTCTCTGCAAGAGCCAGTTCGCCAAAGCGATTGACAAGTCGGTATTTCCGGGGATGCAGGGGGGGCCGCTCATGCACGTCATCGCGGCCAAGGCGGTCTGCTTCCGCGAGGCTTCGACCCCCGCGTTCCGCGAGTACGCGGGGCAGGTCGTGGCCAACGCGAAGACCCTCGCGACCGAGCTGCTCGCCCACGGGCACGAGCTCGTGACCGGTGGAACGGACAACCATCTGATCCTGCTCGATCTCCGGAACGCCGGACTCTCCGGCGCCGAGGCCGAGGAGGCGCTCCACAAGGCGGGGATCACGGTGAACAAGAATGCCGTCCCGAACGATCCCCGGCCGCCGGCCGTCACGAGCGGCATCCGCATCGGAGCGGCCGCGGTGACGACGCGCGGCCTAGGCGAGCCGGAGTTCCGCACGCTGGGCCGCTGGATCGACGAGGCGCTCCAGAAGCGGTCCGAGCCGGCCTCGCTCGCGCGCATCCGCGCGCAGGTCGAGGATCTCTGCGCGTCCTTCCCGCTCTACCCGAACCGCGCCGCCTAGACCCCAACCCCGGACGACGACCATGACGGAAGCCACGCTGGAAGAACGCACCGCGCGCGTTCGAGAGGAGAGCGCGTTCGTCGGCACGCTGCTGACCGAGATCGAGCGGACCATCGTGGGACAGGACGAGATGGTCCGGAGGATCCTGATCGGGCTCCTCGCGGACGGACACCTTCTCCTCGAGGGGGTGCCCGGGCTCGCGAAGACCCTGGCCGTGAAGACCGTCGCGCAGACGATCCACGCGACCTTCCATCGCGTGCAGTTCACCCCCGATCTACTCCCGGCCGACCTCACGGGCACGCTGGTCTTCGATCCACGCACCGGAGCGTTCACCCCGAAGCTTGGCCCCGTGTTCACGCAGATCCTGCTCGCCGACGAGATCAACCGCGCGCCGGCGAAGGTGCAGAGCGCGCTCCTCGAGGCGATGCAGGAGCGGCAGGTCACGATCGGCGACAAGACCCACCCACTCGGGGCGCTCTTCTGGGTGCTCGCGACGCAGAATCCAATCGAGCAGGAGGGGACGTACCCGCTCCCCGAGGCGCAGATGGACCGCTTCCTCCTCAAGATCCGGGTGGGCTATCCGAGCCCGGAGGAGGAGGCCCGGATCCTCGACCGCATGGGCGGGGAGCCGCCGGAGCCGCCGAAGCCGGTCATCGACGTGGACCGGATCCTCGCGTCGCGCCACACGGCGAACGGGATCTACCTCGATCAGCGGATCCGGCGCTACATCGTGGACCTGGTGCACGCGACACGCGAGCCGGAGCGCTTCGGCCTCGATCTCCGGCCGCTCATCCAGTACGGCGCTTCGCCGCGCGCGACGCTCGCGCTGGCCCGATCCGCGCGCGCCAACGCGTTCCTCGACGGCCGCGCGTACGTCACGCCGGACGACGTGAAGGCGCTCGCGCCGGACGTGTTCCGCCACCGCATCCTCCTCACGTACGAGGCCGAGGCCGAAGGGGTCCCGGTCGACGAGGTCAGCAGGCGCCTGCTCGCCCGCGTCGAGGTTCCGTGATCACCCCCGAGCTGCTCGCGCAGGTCCGGAGGCTCACGATCCGGAGCCGGCGGGCGGTGGAGGAAGTGTTCTCGGGCGCCTACCGCTCGGCGTTCCGGGGGCAGGGCCTGGAGTTCGCGGAGGTCCGCGAGTACGTACCCGGCGACGACATTCGCGCGATCGACTGGAACGTCACAGCCCGCGCGGGGCATCCCTTCATCAAGCGCTTCGACGAGGAACGGGAGCTGACCGTCATCGTGGCGCTCGATCTCTCGGGCTCGCTCTCCTTCGGCAGTCGCGGGCGCAGCAAGCGCGAGACGGCCGCCGAGGCGGGCGCGCTCGTCGCCCTCGCCGCGGCGCGCAACCGCGATCGCGTCGGGCTCCTCCTCTTCACGGATCAGATCGAGCTCTACCTTCCTCCGTCGAAGAGCCGTGCGCGCGCGCTCCGACTCGTTCGGGACATGGTCGCCCTCGAGCCGGAGGGCACCGGAACCGATCTCGGCCAGGCCCTCGCCTTTCTGGGACGGGTGCTCCGTCGCCGCGCCATCGTGTTCCTGATCTCAGACTGGCTGACCGACGAATTCGAGCGTCCGCTCGCGCACCTCGCGCGGCGCCACGAGTTGGTCGTGCTCGAGGTATCCGATCCGTTCGAGGCATCCGTGCCGCCCACGGGACTCGTCCTGACCCAGGATCTCGAGACCGGCCACACGAGCTGGGTGAACCTCGCCGCCCGCCGGCCCCGCGCGGAGTGGCGCGCGCTCCAGTCGCGCCGCTCGCGTCGGCTGAGCGAGGTGTTCGTGCGGGGTCGTGCCGGCCGGATCGCGCTCTCCACCGACGCGCCGGTCGCCTCCGCCCTCATCCGGCACTTCGAAGCCCGCGCGCGCCGGAGGTGATCGCCGCCGTGCGCCTCAGCCGCGCCCCGCGCCGCACGCCCCGCTTCGTCCCGTCCATCGTCACGGCCGTTCTGACGGCACTGGCCCTCGCCGGCTGCGCGAGAACGGGGTCCGAGGGATCCCGCTCCGCGATCGCGCGCGAGGGGACGCGCGGCGCGCATCGATTCCGGGTCTCGAGCGTCCTCGACCCGGCGCGCGTCACACTCGGCCAGCCGAGCTCGTGGAGCCTCCGGGCCGAGCTGCCCCAGGGCGCCCGACCGGGGGAGTTGCTCCGCGATCCCGGGCCCGCGGCCCTCGACATCGCCGAGCAGGGAGAACCCGGTGGGCACATCCAGGAGGGCAAGGTGGTCTGGTCGGGCCGCTTCCGCGTTCGCGGATTCGACCTCGGGCCGGTGCCTCTCCCTCGAGCGGCGCTGGTCGTCCAGTTTCCGGGACGGAAGGACACCCTGGAATTCCCGGTCGACACGCTCGACGTGGACTCGCTGACGGCCGCGTCGTCCGGATCGCTCGAGCCCGATCGCGGCGCCATCAAGCCGGAGCTTCGGCCCATCGACATCGCGCTCGCGATCGCGCTCGGGCTCGTCGTGATCGCGGCCGTGGTGGCGCTCGTGCTCGCGATCCGGCGGCGAAGGCGCGCGGCGAAGGGGCTCGGCGAGGAAGCTCCGCCGGAGCCGCCCGAGGCTCCCTTCCTGCGCGCGATCGAGGCGCTCCGCGGTGAGATCGAGACGCTTCCTCGGGACCGCTTCTACGATCGCCTCTCCCTCGCCATCCGCGCGTACGCGGGGGCGGTGACGGGACTTTCGACGCTCGATCTCACCACGAGCGAGCTGACGCGGGAGCTGGCGCGGCGCGGGGATGTCCGGAGCGATGCCGCGACCCTCGTGGAGCGCGAGCTCAGGCGGAGTGATCTCGCGAAGTTCGCGCGCTACGAGGACCCGGCGGCGGAGGCGCGCGAGGCGCTCGATCAGGCGGCCTCGCTCGCCGGACGGCTGGCCGCGCCCCCGCTCGCGCCTCCGCTGCCCGCGCCGCCGCTCGCGCC
>JAEHDN010000083.1 GCA_016880395.1 Candidatus Eiseniibacteriota bacterium | reverse complement strand
GCTCCACCCGCCCGTGGCGCATCCGCCCAGCATCCGCGACTTCTATGCCTTCGAAACCCACGTGCGGAACGCGCGCGCCCGACGCGGACTCACGGTGCCGCCGGAGTGGTACGAGTTTCCCGTCTTCTACTTCACGAATCCGGGTGCGCTCGTGGCGGACGGGGAGCCGATCGAGAAGCCGGCGTGGACCGACGCGCTCGACTATGAGCTGGAGATCGCCTGCGTGATCTCGCACGAGGCACGGGACGTGCGTACCGAGGACTGGCGCTCGGTCGTCGCCGGCTTCACCATCATGAACGACTGGAGCGCTCGGGACATCCAGCGGAAGGAAATGGCGGTCGGGCTCGGGCCGGCCAAGGGAAAGGACTTCGCGACCTCGCTCGGTCCGGCCCTCGTGACGCTCGACGAGCTGGAGCCGAACCGGCAGGGGGACCGCCACGATCTCGCGATGGAGGCTCGCGTGAACGGCCGCGCACTCTCCAGCGGGAACGCCCGAGACATTCATTTCACGTTCGGGCAGATGATTGCGAGGGCATCGCAGGACGTGTATCTTTTTCCCGGCGACGTCATCGGATCGGGGACCATGGGAGGCGGATGCCTCCTCGAGCTTGGTCCCGAGGTGCATCGCTGGCTCGCCCCTGGCGACGAGGTGACGCTCGAGATCGAGCGCCTCGGAGCCCTTACCAATCGCATCGTCTGAGGCCGAACCACATGCCGATCTATCACACCCTGGGCACCATCCCCCACAAGCGGCACACCCAGTTCCGTCGCCCCGACGGGAAGCTCTACACGGAACAGCTCATGGGCTCGCGGGGCTTCTCGGGCCGCTCGTCCTTGATCTATCACCACAACATGCCGACCCAGGCGCGCGAGATCCGGAAGATCCAGGACTGCCGGGTCGATCACGCCGACGAGCAGATGCTGCGACACCATCACTTCAAGACGAAGGATCTGAAGAAGAGCGGTGACCCGGTGAGCGGCCGGGTCGTCCTGCTCCACAACAGCGACGTCTCCATGGCGATCACGGTCCCGGATCAATCGATGGGCTACTACTACCGGAACGGCCAGGGGGACGACATGTACTTCGTCCACGAGGGCACCGGCCGGATCCAGACCATCTTCGGTGAGCTCCCCTACCGGCCAGGCGACTACGTGGTGATCCCGCGCGGGACGACCTACAAGATCCATCCGGATGCCGGGACCCAGCGCTACCTCGTGATCGAGAGCGCGTCGTCCATCGAAACGCCGAAGCGCTACCGGAACGAGTACGGGCAGCTCCTCGAGCACGCGCCCATGTCCGAGCGGGACATCCGCCGGCCCGAGCGGCTCGAGACCTTCACCGATCAGGGCAAGCACGAGGTCCGAATCAAGGCCCGCGATCAGATCACGGCCTACGAGTTCGACTTCCATCCCCTCGACGTGGTCGGGTGGGACGGCTTCCTCTATCCCTACATCTTCAACATCGAGGACTTCGAGCCGATCACCGGCCGGATCCACATGCCTCCGCCCACGCACCAGTGCTTCGAGGGGCGGAACTTCGTCGTCTGCTCGTTCGTGCCGCGCCTGTACGACTATCATCCGGACGCGCTGCCGGTGCCGTACAACCACTCGAACGTGGATTCGGACGAGGTGCTCTACTACGTGAACGGCAACTTCATGAGCCGCCGGGGCATCGAGGTCGGCTCGTTCACGCTCCACCCGTCGGGGATCCCGCACGGGCCGCACCCCGGCGCGGCCGAGGCCTCGATCGGCGCGAAGGAGACGAAGGAGCTGGCGGTGATGCTCGACACCTTCCATCCGCTCCACGTCACCACCGACGCCATGCCCTATGACGACAAGAGCTATCCCTACTCCTGGCTCGAGCCGAAGGGGTTCACGGGGGAAGGAGCCACGGGGTGAGCGAGGGCGAGCCGCTGAGCGCATCGATCGCGAGCCCGGGCACGCTCCGGTGAGCGGGGGATCGCTCCCCCAGCTACGCGAAGTCGATCCCTCCGGCGTTCCCTCGGCCGACGTCTACGCGCTCCTGGTCGGCTGCGTCGTGCCCCGCCCGATCGCGCTCGTCTCCTCGCTCTCGACGTCGGGTATCGCGAATCTGGCCCCTTTCTCCTTCTTCAACGCGGGCGGCGCCCATCCGCCGTCGCTGGTCTTCTCGCCGGTCACGAGCGGCGCGGGCCGCGACAAGGACACGCTCCACAACGTGCGCGCGACGGGGGAGTACGTGGTGCACATCGCCCCGTGGGGCTTGCGCGAGGCGATGAACCAGACCTCCGCCGACTACGCGCCCGAGATCGACGAGTTCGAGGCCGCGGGATTCACGAAGGCTCCGAGCGTGAAGGTGAAGCCATGGCGCGCCGCCGAATGCCCGATCGCCATGGAGTGCCGGCTCTTCCGTATCGTGGAGCACGGGGAGGGGAACTTCCGCGCGAACTACGTGATTGGCGAGGTCGTGTACTTCCACATCGCGGAATCGCTCCTCGTGGGCCCGGGTCTGCGCGTGGATTCGGCCGCGATCGACGCGATCGGCCGGCTGGGGGGCCCGAACTACACGCACGTGACGCGGGAGAGCGTATTCGGTCTGCCGCGTCCGGTGCTTCCGGGGCTGTGACATCCGTCATGTGGAACCGTCTGGCCTCATCAGCCATTATCGTCCTGGTCGCGGCTGTCACCGTCCCGGCTTTGGCCCAGGACGACCCCCATTCCCCCTGCGCTGCGGCCCCCAGCTACGTTCCGGCCGGGCTCCTCGAGCGGGCCATTCCCCTGCGCCAGGGCATCGGAAACTCGCACCAGAAGGTCACCACGACATCCCCGGACGCACAGGCCTTCTACGATCAGGGGCTCGACTACCTCGAATCCTACGTCTGGATCGAGGCCGCCCGGTCGTTCCATCAGACCCTCAGACTCGACCCGTCGCTGGCCCTCGCCTACGTCGGCCTGAGCCGCGTCGAGTCCGGGCTCGACAATCCGCCGGGCGCGAAGCAGTTCCTCGTGAAGGCAAAGGGTCTCGCCGCGGCCGTGAGCCCGCGCGAGCGCAGGATCATCGACATCCGCGAGAAGCAGCTGGCCGCGATGGACTCGCTCGAGGATGGCGCGAAGTTCCTCGCCTACAAGAAGGCGATCGACGACGCCCTGAACGCGGACCTCGATGATCCCGCGCTCTGGCTGCTCCGGGGGAATGCCGAGGAAGGCAACGCGTCCGGGCGGGGCCAGCGGGGCACGGCCGGGTCCGTGGCGTTCTACGAAGCGACTCTCAAGCTCGTCCCGGACCACGCGTCCGCGCATCACTACCTCGTCCATACGTACGAGACCATCGGGCGCGTCGACAAGGCGCTGGAGCACGGCGAGCAGTACGCCCGGCTCGCGCCGGCGATCCCACATGCGGCGCACATGTGGGGCCACGACCTGAGGCGCGTCGGCCGTGTGGACGAGGCGATCGTCGAGTTCATCAAGGCGGACTCTCTCGAGCGGGCGTACTACGCTGCCGAGAAGATCGACCCTGGCCTCGACTGGCACCACGGTCACAACCTCGACCTCCTGGCAAGCTGCTACCAGCACAAGGGGCAGATGAAGCTGGCGGAAAAGGCGCTGCGTCAGGCCGGCTCGCTTTCCGTCCTCGACGCCTCGCGGGCGTTCAACCGGGCGCAGCTTCCGAGCTTCCTGATCCATCGCGGCCGTTACAAGGAGGCGCTCGAGGCGGCGCGAGGCATGACGAGCTCGGACTACCCGCAGTCCCGCTGCGCCGGACACGCGCTCGCGGGGCAGGCCCTGATCGGGCTCGGGAAGCTCGGGGATGCCCAGGGCGAGCTCGAAGCGGCGCAGCGCGAGCTGGACGCGGTGCCTCGGGTGGCTCTGGGACTCATTCCGCGCCGCTCCGTCCTGGAGCCCTGGGTCGAGGGTCTGCGCGGCGAGATCCTGCTCCGGGGGAGGGATCGCGAGCAGGGTCGCGCCGTGCTGAAGGACGTGACTCGCGCGCTGCGCGCCATTCCCGGTCCGGACGCGTGGTCGCTGAGTCTCTTCCGGCTCGAGACGATGGCGCGGAGCGCGCGCGAGGCGGGGGACTGGGACCTGGCGGCATTCGTCGCGTCGCAGATGCTCGATCACGACGCCGCCTACGGTGGCAGCCATCTGGCGCTCGCGCTCGTCCTGGCTCAAAAGGGGGACACGGCAGGGGCGGCCCGGGAGAGCGGGGCTGCCCGGAGCGACTGGCGCGACGCGGATCCCGATCTCCCGGAGCTGAAACAGCTCGCGACGATGGAGCGCACGGCCAAGCTGTAGTCCCATCCCGGCAGGAGGACATCGATGCCCCGACGGATTCGATTCTTCTTCGCGATCCTGAATCTGTCCCTGTTTCTCATGGCTGCCTTGCCGATCTATCAGGAATTTTCCCGGCGAAGCGACATCTGGTGGACCCCGTATGGGATGCTGGTTCCGCTCTCCGGGAGCGCCGATCGGGTGGAGATCTATGCTCGGGGCGATCGCCTCGACGGTCTGCTCCAGGCAGGACAGATGCAGCTGACCGAGACGGGAGGATTGAGGGCCGTAGCGATGACCGACGTTGGGCTCCGTTTCAACAACTCGGACCAGGTGCGCGCCCAGCGGTTGCCGCAGCTTCTCCTCGACGCGGCGGTGTGTGGCGCCACGGCCGTCCTCTTCGTGATGGTTGTAAGCGGAAGCATCATCTGGAGGGCGGAGCGCTCGTGAAGCGGATCGGAGCCGGGGTGATCGCGATCGCGGCCGCGCTCCTCGCGGTGGGCGGCGCCGGCAAGGCTCCTCCGATGCCAGGATCGGAGCCCGAGCTCTACGGAGCGGGGCTCTTCTCGACGGGGGAATGGGATTTCTTCCTGGCTCTGTCGCCGGATGAGCGCCGGGCCCTCTTCTGCCGTGCGAACGCGACTTTCAGCTCCTACCAGATCTACGAGACGCGCCTGGATGCGAGTGGTCACTGGAGCGCGCCCACGACGCCTCGGTTCGCTGGCTCCTTCAGCAATGCTGATCCCCACATCGCCCCGGACGGGCGCACCGTCTTCTTCATCTCGAATCGGCCGGCCCCGGGCCAGACCGGTGCCCAGGAGACGTTCGACGTCTGGTATGCCACGCTCGATACGACAGGAGAGTGGGGCGACGCCCGGCACGTGCCACCGCCCGTGAGCCTCCCCGGCGTGGACGAGTGGTCGCCGTCGGTGGCCGCGAGTGGCAATCTCTACTTCGGCTCCGAGCGTCCGTCGGGACATGGCGGGCTCGACCTGTGGATGGCGCGCCGGACCGGCGACGCCTACGAGGCTCCCGTGAGCCTCGGCGATTCCATCAACACCTCGGCCAACGAGGTCGAGCCCTGGATCGCGCCCGACGAGAGCTACCTCATCTTCAGCGGCCTGGGGCGAGCGGACAGCGTGGGCCGGTACGACATCTATGTCAGCCGCAGGGATCACGCGGGCTGGCGGCGGGCGAAACCGGCTCCCTCCGGCGTCAACTCGCGCTGGCTGGACTTCAATCAGAGCGTCTCCCCTGACGGCCAGTGGCTCTACTTCAGCAGCACGCGCCCTCATGCAGGGCCGCTCGGGGAGCGTTTCGACTTCCCGCGGAACGACTCGACGGTGGCCGGAATCGGGAACCGGAGAGGCGACATGTATCGTATCCCCACGCGCGCGCTCGGCCTGTGACCGAAGGAGGCCCAGCCGATGGCCCACCGGACTCATGACTGCATCTTGTTCGATCTGGATGGCACCCTCTGTGACACAAGCGATGTCGACGACTGCTGTTACCGAGAAGCGGTGGCCACGAGTCTTGGGATTCGAGCGGACGAGGTCCATTGGACCGATGCGCCCCACAGGACCGATGCTGGGATTGCTATGTGGCTCTGGGACAAGCATCGTGGGCGACCCCCGCGGCCCGAAGAGATGGACGATCTCCGTCGAGAGTTCGTGAATTTGCTCGAGCGCGAGCGCGACACCGCGCCTCACCGTTTCGCGGCCATCGGCGGGGCGGCTCGATTCATCAAGGTCTGCCAGGAGGCCGGCTTGCGGACTGGTATTGGGACAGGTGGATGGCGTGCTTCTGCCACCCTGAAGCTCGAGGCGGCCGGGCTGCCGATTCCCTTGCTTCTCGCCACTTCCGACGACGGTATTTCCAGGGTAGAGATCTTCTCTCTGGCCATGGACCGCACAAGCGCCCCCGGAGAGGCTTCGTCAGTCCTCTTCTTCGGTGATAGCGACTGCGATGCCGCCACCGCCAGGCAACTCGGGTGGGAGTTCGTAGGCATAGGAAGTGGGGACCACGCCATCGGGCTCCGAGAGCAGGGCGCTTTCCGCGTGATCCGCGACTACAGTGATGCGGATCTTCATGATCTGATCGGACACGCGTGGCCCGATCGCTGATCGTCGCGCTCGCCGCGGCATGGCTCGCCTGGGCATGCCCGGTGCCGGCGGCCACGCCGGGCGTGACGAAGCCTTCCCTCGAGCTGCGCCTCCTTCGGCCCGGCGTCTGGATCCACACCTCCTACTACACGTTCCCCGACGGCTCGATCGTTCCGGCGAACGGGATGGTCGTGAGGGACGGGGGCGGGCTCCTCCTCGTCGACACCGCCTGGGGCGAGCAGCTCACGGTCGATCTCCTCGATCGCATCCAGCGGGAGATCAAGCTCCCGGTGCGCCGCGCGATCGTGACCCACGCGCACGGCGACCGCCTCGCAGGCGCGGACGTGCTCCGCAGGCGCGGGGTCCCCGTATATGCGCTCCCGCAGACGATCTCGAGAGCGATGGCGGTCGGCCTGGCGATTCCGTCGGACAGCCTCTCCGGCCTCAGGAAGACGGGTGACGCGGAGTGGCTCGGCGCGGTCGAGGTCCTCTTCCCGGGTCCCGGTCACGCACCCGACAACCTGATGGTCTGGGTGCCGTCGGCACGCGTTCTCTTCGGCGGATGTGCCGTGAAATCGGCGGCATCGACGTCGCTCGGCAACCTGGCGGACGCGGACACGAAGGCCTGGCCGGAGGCGATCCGCCGCGCGATGGAGCGCTATCCGACAGCCGAGTTCATCATCCCGGGACGCGGCGCCGAAGGAGGGAAGAGCCTCCTCACGCACACACTCGAGCTGCTGGGGGCGCCGCAGTAGAGCGAGCGCGCCCAGCGTCCCGGCGCCCGGTCCGTTCACCCCCTCCGCCGTGCTATTCTCCCGCCCCGTGACGATCGCGACCGGAACACGACTCGGCCCCTACGAGATCCTCGGCCCTCTGGGCGCCGGCGGCATGGGGGAGGTCTACCGGGCGCGCGATCCCCGCCTCGGACGCGAGGTCGCCGTGAAGGTCCTGCCGCACGCCGTGGCGGGCGATCCGGAGCGCCAGCAGCGCTTCGAGGCCGAAGCGCGGGCGGCGGGCTCGATCAACCACCCGAACATCGTCACGCTCCACGACGTGGGTCTCTCGGGGGACACGCCCTACCTGGTCACCGAGATCCTCGACGGGGAATCTCTCCGCGACCTGATCCAGCGCGGCCCGGTGCCGGTCCCGCGCGCGGTCGCGATCGTCATCGAGATCGCCCAGGGCCTCGCCGCCGCCCATTCCAAGGGGATCGTCCACCGCGACCTCAAGCCCGAGAACCTCTTCGTCCTTCCGGACGGCCGGGTGAAGATCCTCGACTTCGGAATCGCGAAGCTCTTGCGGACCGAGACCAGCGACCAGGCCGAGACGACCCCCGTCTTCGCTTCGCTCACCCTCGCTGGCACCATCATGGGCACGGTCTCCTACATGGCGCCGGAGCAGCTCCGCGACCGGCCCGTGGATCAGCGCGCCGATCTCTTCGCGCTCGGCGCGATCTTCCACGAGCTCCTCACGGGGAAGCAGCCCTTCACCGGGGAGACCGCCGCGGACCGCGTGTCCGCGATCCTCTCGGCCGATCCGCCGCCGACGCCGGTGGAAGCCGAGCGCGAGGTTCCGGGCATCGGGGCGGTCATCGCGCGGCTCCTGGCCAAGCGCCCCGAGGGGCGGCTCGACACCGCCGCGGACCTAGCGTTCACGCTCGAGCTGCTCGTCCGCCGCCGGCTCACGCCCGAGGCGAGAGGTGCGGCCACGGCTTCCGGCGTGACCGAGGGCCCGCGCCTCTCCTTTCGCCCGCTCACGTTCCGCGTCGGTGAGATCTACTGCAGCCGGTTCGCTCCGGACGGCCAGACGGTCGTCTACCAGGCCGCCTTTGCGGGGGAGCCGAGCGACATCTATCTCTCGCGCGTCGAATCGCCGGATGCCCGCCCGCTCGGGTTGACGGGAGCCAACCTCCAGTCGGTGTCCAGTACGGCGGAGATCGCGGTGACGCTCCGTCCCAAGGATATCGGGGGCTTCGTCCGGATCGGCACCCTGGCGCGCGTGCCCATGATCGGGGGAAGGCCCCGGGAGCTGGCGGACGACGTCTTTCATGCGACCTGGTCTCCGGACGGGAAGAGCCTCGCGGCGGTGCGGATCGTGGACGGGAGCTACCTGCTCGAGGCTCCGCTCGGCACGGTGATCCACAGATCCCCGGGCTGGATGAGCAGCCCTCGCTATTCCCCCGACGGGAAGCACATCGCCTTTTTGAGCCATCCCTGGCCCGGCAGCAACGGGGGCATGGTCCGCGTCATGCGCCCAGGCGAGGAGCCCCGCACACTGACCCCGGAGCTCTCGACGATCTCCAATCTCGTGTGGCGGCCCGACGGCGGCGAGATCTGGTTCTCCGGCTACGGAGCGGAGCACGCCGATGGAGTCATGGGGGTGACACTCGAGGGACGCATGCGGCACATCTACTCGGCGCCCGGATTCCCTCTGGTCGAGGACCTGGCGGCGAACGGGGACGCCCTCCTCACGATGATGAGGATTCGCATGCGTATGGAGACCTCGACCCGTTCCGGCGGGCCCTCGGCCGCGGTCGATCTATCGTGGCTCGACTGGTCGCTCCTCCGCGACATGGACGCAGACGGAACCATGGTTCTCTTCGACGAGACCGGCGCCGGCGTGGGAGACGTTCCGGGTGTCTTCGTCCGGCCGACGGACGGCTCGCCCGCCATCCGGCTCGGCGATGGGGTCTGCGCGTCGATATCGCCCGATCGACGCTACGTGCTCGCCGGCGAGATCGGCATCACGAGGAACGCCATCCTCATTCCGATCGGCGCGGGACAGGCGCGGCACCTCGCCACCGACCTGGCGATCAACTACGGAGTCTGGCTTCCTAGCGGGCGTGAGCTGGTGCTGAACGCGGTCACCCCCGAAGGGGGGCGTCACCTGTACCACATGGACATCGAGTCGGGCGCGGTGCGGCGGCTTCACGAGCGCCCGATCATCGGCCAGGGCTTGACCGCTTCGCCGGATGGGACCCGCGTGCTCGCCCGTACCGATTCATTGAGGATCGGGAGCTTCCCGATCGACGGCTCGGAACCCTTCGTGTACCAGGATCTGGACACCGTATGGCGGCCGGCCGGATTCACGGCGGACTCAAGGCACTTCTTCGTCTTCAGCATGGGGCGCATCCCCTCCCCGGTTCTGCGGGTGGACGCGGCGACCGGGGCCCACGAGCCCTGGATGGATGTCGTTCCCATGATCCGAAGCGGTGTCGATGGGGTCAATTCCTTGCGCCTGTCCACGGATGGGGAGCGCTACGCGTGCTCGTACGTGAGCAACGACGGCACCTTGTACCACACGAGGGGTCTGCGGTGACGTAAGGGCGCTGTCCCCGCCACACTGCTATCGTCCGGCACTCTCCCCCTGGTACCGCCCCGCTACTCTCCCGGCTTCTTCATCGACGTGTCGTGGCACTGGAGGCACAGCTCCCGCTTCGGCTCGTGCGTGAGCAGGTGCTCGTACTCGCTCGAGTGCGGCATGTGGCATCCGACGCAGCTCAAGGGACCGCCGGTCCTCGGGTCCTTCTTTCCCGTCACGGGGTGGAAGTGCTTGCTCATGTCCATATGGCATCGCCGGCAGAGGGCGTCGACGTCCTGCGTGAGGAGCTTCGGCTGGTCCGCGGAGTGCGGGTTATGGCACGTGGCGCACCCCTGTTCCAGTGCCTTGTGGACGAACTTGCCCTGGATCATCTCCCGGTTGTGGCACGTGAAGCAGAGCTTCGGCGAATCCAGCATGAGCGCCGGACGCGCCTTGCCCGCGTGCGGACCGTGGCACGAGACGCACGCCGCCTCGGTCTTGAGCGGCGCGTGGATGACGGGCTTCTTCATCCACGCCTTGGACGGCTCATGACAGGTCTGGCACAGTTCGACAACCGGCCTTGCCGGGGCGCCCGTCTTCTCCGTCCCGTGACAAGACGAGCACTGGCTGCGCGCGAAGGGGGAGTGGAGCGCAGGTTTCAGGAGCCCGTGCTTCCCCGCCGCCTGCGCGTGGGGATCGTGGCAGGACACGCAGTTGGCCTTCGCGATCGAGAACCCCTGGTGCTTCGTGGTCATCGCGGCCGTCGCGGGGTCGTGGCAGGACCCGCACACCGTGCCGATCGGACCCTTCAGCATCCCCGGCTCGTTCGAGCCGTGGCTCGTGTGGCAGCGGAAGCACCAGCCCTTTCCGGCGGGCCCGTGCGGGGTCTCGGTCTTGATGCGCTGGATCAGCTCCTTGTGGCAGGACCCGCAGAGCTCCGACGTGTCCTTCGTGAGGAGCGCGGGGAGCGCGCTCTCGTGCGGCTCGTGACACGTGGCGCACTCGCCGGCCTTGGCCGGCGGATGTCCGTGTCTCATGGCGGCCGACTCCACGACCTCCTTGTGACAGGTCACGCAGAGCCGCTTTGGAGAATCGGCCAGGAGCCCATCGCGCCCGGACGCGTGCGGGGTGTGGCAGACCACGCACTTGCCCTGAGCGGCCGGTGGATGGACATGGGTAGCTCCCGCGGCGGCCCCGGTCTTGGCTCCGGCCTTCGCCGGCGTGCCGGAGCGCTTCGGGATGTCGTGGCAGGTCTTGCAGAGCGTGGTCACGGGTTTCGCGAGGTTGGCTTTGCCCGGTGCGCCGGTGGCTCCGTGGCACTTCGCGCACTCCTGCTCGACGAAGAAGGGATGCGCGTTCTGGGCGAGCATGCCCGGCTGCTTGGAGGCGTGCGGCGCATGACACGAGAAGCAGTCCACCTTGGCGAGCGAGGCGCCCTTGTGCTTCGCCACGAGTTCGGCGTCGCCCAGCTCGTGGCAGTCGGAGCAGAGCGCGGGCACCGGCCGGCGAAGGGCGGGGGCAACCGTGCCGCCGTGCGGATCGTGGCACGACAGGCAGTCCTTCTCCTGGACCGGCGGGTGGACGTGGTCGCCCTCCTTGCCGATCTCAGCGTGGCAGGTCGCGCAGAGCTCGTTCCCGTCCTGCTTGAGGAGCGCCTTGCGGGTCCCGCCATGCGGCTCGTGACAGGTGAAGCACTGGCCCTGCGCGGCCGGGGCGTGAGCGCCCGCCCCCTTGATCTTGGCGCCGATCGGGGCGTGGCACTTCACGCAGAACTCGGCGGGGGAGGAGACGAGGAGCGCCGTGGTCTGGCCCGCGTGCGGCGCGTGACAGGTGAGGCACTCGCCGTTCTTGGCCGGCGGATGCGGCACCGCCTGGTTGGCCTCGCGTTCGATGCCCGCGTGGCAGGGGCGGCAGACCTTGACGGTCTCGTCCCGGAGTCTCCCCGGCCGGTCGGACTGGTGCGGCTCGTGGCACGCGGCGCACTGGCCGGACCGGAACGGCGGATGCATCTCGAGCCCGGCGAGCTTCTGGTCGAGCGAGGAGTGGCACGACTTGCAGATCTCGCGCTCCTCCTTGCGCATGAGCGCGAGGTTCTTGCTCGCGTGGGGCTCATGGCAGCGGAGGCAGTCCTTCTTCGCGACCGGCGGATGGACGCCGGTCTTCATGGCCGCCTTCTTCGCGATGTCCTCGTGGCACTTGAGACACATGGCGCCGTCGGGCGTGCGGACCAGATGCTCGTTCGCGGAGCCGTGCGGATCGTGGCAGGAGGCGCAGGAGCCGCTCGCGAAGGCCGCGTGGACCACGGCCTCCTTCATGGCCGGCTCGATGTCGTCGTGACAGGAGCCGCAGAGCGCGGCCGGCTTCGCCACGAGGAGCTTCGAGGACGTGCCGCGATGGGGATTGTGGCACGTGAGGCAGTCCCCCTCCGCCGCCGGGTCGTGCGGGTGCGCGCGCTTGCCGAGATCGGCCATGTCGTCGTGGCAGGTGACGCAGAGCGCGGGCACTTTCTCCACGAGCTTCGGTGTCGGCTTTCCGTCCTGGACCACATGGCACGCGGCGCAGTCGCCTTCGGCCACCGGTGCGTGCGCGTCCTCCCGGACCAGCGTCTTCTTGGACGACGCATGCGGATCGTGGCAGTCGAGGCAGGCGAGTCCGCCCGTGACCACCTTGGCGTGCTTCTGCGCCATGGCGCCCGCCTCGTGGCAGGGGCGGCAGAGCGCGTCACCGTCGGCCTTTGTCAGGATGGCGTTCTTCCCGCCGTGCGGCGTGTGGCATGACGTGCAGTCCCCCTCCTGGAACGGGGCATGGACGTTCGCCTTCTTGGCCTCGGCGGCGGTGTCCTTGTGGCACGGGAAGCAGGTCGCGTCCGCGCCGCCATCCCGCACGAGGTGGGGCGCGTTCGAGGCGTGCGGATCGTGGCAGCCGACGCACTTTCCCTCGGCGAACGCGGCGTGCGCGTGCTCGGGCTTGCCGCCGATCTTGTCCTTGTCGTGACAGTCGAGGCAGAGCTGCTCGGGCGCCTTCTTGAGCACCAGGGTCTGCGCGAACCCGTGGCTCAGGTGGCAGGCCATGCAGTCTTCCTTGGCCACCGGAGCGTGCACGTTCGCCTTCTTGTACTCCTCGCGGGCCTCCTTGTGGCAGTCGTAGCAGGCCCTCGTCGGGCGCTTCGACTTCGATGACTCGTGCTTCGCCTGCGACTCCTTCTTGCTCTTCTCCTTCTCGGGCCGCGCCCGGTCGGCGTGAAGGCCGACCGCCAGCGCCGTGAGCAGGAACGCCGCGAGAAGAACCGCGAATCCGAGGGGCCGCCGGGAGGTGGTCACGGAATCACTTCGTCTCGGTCGTGCTCTGGTGGGACGGCACGGTCGTCACGCCGCCGTGGGGCGAGGTGCCGTGGGGCGAGGTCCCGCCGTGGGGCGACACCGTTCCCGGCGGCGGCATCGGCATGCTGCCGTGCGGACTGGTCGTGAGCGGCGGCGGGCCGTCCATCTCCGGGGGTGCCGCCTTGCGCGCCGCCTCCTTCAGAGCCTCCAGCTCCTTCGCGGACTGGGCGGAGTCGGCGAGGAGCGGCTCCCGGCCGATGAAATCGATGCGCATCACCTTGAACGCGAGATACGACTTCCGCGCGAAGTGGGGCGGAAGCGAGAGCATGGCCCACGTGGTGTCCACGGCCTTGCCCTTGTCGCGCACGACGATCTTGAACGCCGGGTTCTTCGGCTCCGGCGAGCGGCTGATGATCTTGTGATTCTTGAGATCCATCATGAAGTCGGGGACGTACTGCACGATCCGTCCCGTCATCTCCGTGTCGCCGACGACGAAATCCTTGTTGAGGACCGCCGTCTGCTGGTCGGCGAACTCGTGGAAGATCCGGTGCCGGATGGCGAGCGTGACGGACTGCAGCTTGGGGGCGGCCCCTGCCTTGGCGGAGGGGGGCGCTCCCTGGCCGGCCGGCTCCGGCTTCGAGGCCGGTGCTGCCGCCGTGAGGACGGCGAGTGCGATCGTGAGCGAGGCCGCGCGCGCGGCCCTCGAGGAGATCCGCTTCATGGCGCGTTCCTTTCCGCGGCCTGTGGCGCCGGATTCGCCGCCTCGGGTGTCGAGGGACGGGACGAATCGGGGACGGCCGATGTAGGAGCCGCCGCGGAGCGGCGGCTCGAGGCCGACTTCTTGAACTCCGTGATCATCTCCGCCGCGAGCTGTCCCAGGAGCCGGTCCCGGCTGTGTTCGCGGCCCCAGCCGAAGAGGGTTTCGTTGTCCTCGCCCGTACGGCTGTGGTTGCAGGCCCACACGACGCGCCCGGTCGACGCCTCCACCAGCCGGAGCGTGGCCGCCACCGACGGAAGATCGCCGTCGGCCGTGCGCACGGTGCCGGCATCGAGGACGCTGCCGAAGAGAAGGTGCGTGCAGGGCACGCTGTCGCCCAGCGACTTCATCTCGGCGCGCGTCATCGCGAACGTCGTCCGGAGCTGGAGCCGCTCCACCGTCTCGCTCAAGGCGCCGGGATCGACCACATCGACCGTGTTCGACCGGACGAGCTCCGCGAGGAAGACGCGGGTGAACGCCTCTCCGACGTCGACGCGCCCCGAGAGATCCTCGAACGGCATCACCGCGACGCTCGGGCGCGCCGGGAGCACGAGCGGCCCGGCCATGCTCCGCGGCCGGGTCGAGGCGCAGCCGAGCGCGAGCGAAACCAGGAGGAGGGCCGTGCCGGCCCTTCCCGCGCGACGCCGCGATGCCCGCGACCCGAGGCTCAGAACGCCTCCTTCTCGAGGCGGCCCACCAGCTCGTGGCAGGCGTCCTCGGTGAGGCGGCTCAGCGTGCGCGTGCCGCCTCCACCGACCACCGGAACGCGCCCCTTGCCGCGCTTGGAGACCGAGGCGCGCCACACGATATTGCTGGTCTGGACGTCCACCATCTCCACGTCGAAGGCGAGGATGGGGCGCTCCTCGTTCGAGCCGCGCTGCATCCCGTACTCCGTGACGGCGCCGCGGATGATCCCGGTGGCGCCGGTCTCCTTCGAGGCGTCCTTGAGTTTTTTCGGATCGTAGGTGCCCTCGGCGCCGGGCAAGCCTCCGATGCGATCGAGCACGGCGCGGAATTCGCTCGGGTCGACGATGTGGAAGCGCTCCGTGATGACGAGCTCGGTCACGAATGAGCGCATGATCCGCTCGCCTGCGTAGGGCTGCCCGCTCAGGTTGGAGAAGGGGAGAACGGCAATCTTGTCGTAGTAGGACATGTCGGCGTCCGAGTTCACGTAGAGCTTCCCGGGCGCCGCGCAGCCGAGGATGGCCGCGAGCAGGACCACAGGCGCGAGGAGGAGGATGCGCGAGCGGCGCCGAGGCCGTGCCCCGGCGGAGGAACGCGTCATGGCCGTCATCTCCCGAAGCCCAGGGTCAGGGTGGCCTCGAGCCGCCGCGAGCGCGTCTGCTGCCCGGGGTCGGCCACCGTGTAGACGATGGTCGACTTGAGGTCCCGCGTGAGGCCCCAGAGCCAGCGCGCGCTCCAGTTCTCGCGCGCCGGAGGGAGGTTGCCCGCGTTGGGGTCGCCGCGCGACTCATCGCTCCGCCACCAGCTCCCCGTCAGCTCCCAGCGCTTCGACGGGGTCCACTGGAGCACCGCCTGGCGCACCCGCAGGGTCGGCATGTTCCGGCCGAGTCCGCGCGTCTTGGAGAGGCCGCCGGTGAGCTGGAGCGTGCGCGATGGATTCCAGCGCAAGTCCCACATCGACGAGGTCGAGGTCGACGCGTCCCCGAATAGGCTCGCGCCGGATCGGTAGCCCCGGATGCGATACACGATCTGGAGGGGGCGGAGGGGGGTCGCCATGATCGCGCCGTCGGCCTGGGATACCACCGCGGAGCGCTCGCCGAGCGTGTCCACGAGCGCCCGGCCGGTCTGGTCCGTGGTCGAGATCTGGCCCGTGCCGCTCACCTCGAGACCGGAGTTCAGTCGCATCCGCGTATTCGCCTGGTATGCGTTGACGGCGCGCGCATGATCGTTCTCCACCCAGTTCCACGATCGCGAGAATCCGGCGCCGCCTCGCCAGCCGGGCCGGATCGGGCCTTCGATCGATCCCAACACAAGGGAATACCATTGGACGTCACGCCCTTCCAGGGTACGAACGGACCGTACGCCTCCCCCCCCGGAGAAGCCGATGGCCCGGGTCAAGGTGTACCGCTCGAGAAACGTGCCCTCGTGGTCGTCGAGTGTCTGGGAGACGCCGTCGCTCTGGATCGTGCGCCGGAAGGAGTAGTTGAGGGTCGACAGGAGTTTCCGCGTGTGCTGGGCGCTCCCGTTCGCCGTGAACACGTGGAACGCGTCCTGGTCCGTCTCCACCCCGCTCACGAAATGCCGGGTGTCGCTCACGTCGTAGGTCGTCGTGAGGCCCGCGCGCATCGACCCCAGTCGCGCCGACGCGCCGCCCGTCCACGTGCGGCGGTCGTCCGCGCGCACGCGGTCCTCGGTCCCGGCGCGGGACTGGTCGAAGTAGCCGCCGCGCGCTTCGAACCGTCCCAGCTGATGGGTCGCCGTGAGCGAGCGCGTGCGCCCCGTCACATCGGCGGTCGCGTATCCCGATTCGTTCGTTCGCTCCATCCACGTCCCCTGCACGCTGGGCCACCCCTCCCGCGCGAAGTAGGCGGAGAGCTGCGTCTCGTTCTGATGCGACGTGATCCCGAAGCCGTCCGTGACGCGGGTCGGGCGATACGTGGCGCTCGCGCCGAACCACCGGTGGGTGAGGCGTATCGTGCCGCGCGGCGTGTGTTGGGATTCGGGGCCGTTGGCGAAGGAGACGTCGCGGAAGAGGAGCTGGGCGCTCAGGTCGAGGCTCTCCTCGAAGCGTTTCGTCACGTCCACCTGGACGAGGCTGTAGAGGATGTCGCGGTCGAACGCGGTGCCGACGAGGTCGAGACCCTGGTACTGGACTTGCGTGTACCCGCGGACCGCCTGCGCGCGCGCCGGAACTGGAGCGAGAGCGAGCGCAGCGGCGGACAGCATCGCGACGAGGGCCCAGGGTGCCGGTCTCGCTCGTGGCTCATCGCGCATAGTTCGCGGCGTAAGTTGCTGGGCCGTGGCACGTCGCCGTGCACGTGCCCCCGGTCGGCGTCTCCGTGTAGGAGACGATCCCGGGGATACGGCCCGTGACGATCAGGTGCGGCTGCGTGGGCGACCCGTGCGTGACGTGGCAGGCGCCGCAGGGCACGTCGTGGCTCCCGACGTGCCCCGCGTGGCCCACGGTCGTTCCCGGGGCGTTGAATCGGGATTCGCCTTGCACGGACTCCGACGCGCTTCCATTCGCATAGACCTCGTAGGAATGACACGAGAAGCAGCTCTCGTCGGAGCCCATCATGCGGGGGAGCGGGGAGGGCGTGTAGGGCTTCTTTAGGATGTATTCGTAACTCGACCCATGGACACCGCGGCTTCCTTCGTAGTCGCTTCCGTGACAGTCCCCGCATGCGGTGAGCGAGGACGTGGACCATCCCGGCGCGAACGCACCGAGGTGGATCGTCTGGTCGCGGCCCTGAGCCTCGACGGGATGGTACGAGGGATTGGACGTGTTCAGTGCCGCGGCGAGGTTCGTCTGGCCCCCCGGCTGTACGGTCCAGGACGAGTGGCACTTGTAGCAGAGCTGGTACTCGGCCACCGGCGTGCTCACCGTGTCCGCTCCGGCGAAGAACGTGAACGTCCGGGGGACGCCTGCGGGCGCGCTCTCGGGACGAACCCGGCTCACGCCGAGATTACGCCGGGAGAGATCGGGCGCGGTCGGCGGTCCGCTTTCGTCGCGGTGGGCGATGTGCGGGTTGTGGCAGTCCTCGCACTCCGCGTGGCGGCGGTTCTCCGGCGCCGCGCCGAAGTCGGTGGGGAAGCTCTCCGACGCTCCCTTGTGGACGCCCGCCACGAGGCCGGCGGGGTGTGCGTGCGGCTTGGCGAAGTCGATCGAGACGATCGTCGTCGCCGGGCCGCCGTCGTGGCAGCGAAGGCAGAGCGCCTCCTCGCGCGCGAGCCCGAGGTGAGGGATGTCGCCCAGGTTGTCGGTCCAGCCGTGCGGATCGTGGCAGTTGAGGCACTTTCCGGCGGCCGAGGGCTCCGTGCGCGCGGGCGGCGAGGGACCGGGCCACACCGTCGCGGGGTCGACGCCGTGCGACGACCGTGCATAGGACCAGATATCCCCGTAGCTGCCCCCCTTCCAGGGCTCCGTGTGGCACTTCGCGCAGAGCGAGTTGTCGTCCGGCCCGACCAGCGCGTATTCCTGCGGCAGATCCCCTCCGTGCGAGGTGTGGCACCGCTCGCATTCGCCAGCGTGCGGGCCGCGATCGAGGACTTCCTGGAGGGCGCTGGAGGATCGCGAGGGACGAGAAAGGGACGCGGCGAGCGCGACCGACGAAACGAGGAGAGTTACCGAGAGCATTCCCAGCGTGAACGCCGCTGCGGGGCCGCGCCGAGGGCAGCAACCGGCTTCCTTGTCCCGCACTTCGAAGGTCGCGTCCACGCTCACTCCAACCGTGGCTTGCTGCGTTCGAACAGGCGGGCCGGCCCCCGGAAGGGGACCGGCCCACGAACTACGTCATGCGGGATCAGGCGCCTTGGGTGTGGCACTGACGGCACATGTCCTTCACCTGCGTGCCGGCATCGCCATCCTCGGTCACCGTACCCGTGCCCGACATGTAAATCAATCCAAACCCGTTCTTCGTGCCATGCGAACGATGGCAGCTGAAGCAGGACGGTGTCACCGTGTTGTCGGCGGCGGTCCCGTCCCAGAGGCCCTGGGAGTCCATCACCTTCACGCGGTTCGTGTGGCTGTTGAACTGCGGGAGGCTGGAGTAGTAGGTCCGTGTCGGAGCCCAGCCGATGTTGACGTCCGCGGTCGGATGGCGCACCCACGGGGCCGCCAGCGCGCCCGACGGATCGCCGCCGCTCGCGCCGCCCATGTTCGCCGAGCCGCCCGAGCCATGGAACGTCGTGTGGCACAGCGTGCACCACTGACCATAGGCGCTCGCCGTTGTGGAGGGCTCGTTGTAATCGATGTCCGCATCGGAGTAGCCGCGAAGGACGCGCTGATAGACGTCCTTCGTTCCGTCGTTCGTACCGGTCGCGTAGGTCAGGGTGCGGCTGCCGGTGTTCTTGAGGTTCCGGTACTGCGTGGCGACGTGGCCGTGCTGCGCGTGGCAGTCCGTGCACTCGAGGCCGTCCGCGTGCGGCGGGACCCACGTGCCGCCCGGAGCCGTGGCGGTCGTCCACAGGGTGTGGCCGTCCATCTCGTCATAGCCCGGATCGTTCGTCCGGTGAGCCGGGTCCGCATTGAGACCCCCGCCTCGCCGGTTCATCTGAACGCCGCCGTTGTTGCCGAAGACGTCCGGCGCGAAGGACTGGTTGTCATGGCAGCTCAGGCACAGATCGTTGGTCTCGTTGCGCAGCAAATACTCGTACGGTGCGTTCGGGCCGACAGATACGAAGAGACCGCCGGACGTGTACGCATGCTCCTGGCTGCCGTGCATCAGGTGGCAGTCGGCGCATATGAGGGTCGCTCCGCTGTGCCAGTCGCCCGCCACGGCGGGTGTCGCGAAGGCGCACAGAGCGCCCACGAGCGCGAACATCACCAACCGGTTCATGGCGTTTCCCCTTTCTGGGTGAATGCAGGTGCCGCCCGCGGAGACTCGACGGGATCGCGAGCGGAGGAACCGACTGCGGATTTCGTTTCCGAACCCTCACCTCCTTCGTTGTCGTTGATGTGCAGGACCTGAAAGCGACCCGCCTCTCGATCGGTGACGGCCAGGAGCCGACCTCCGTCGCCGGCGAGGGCGCTGGGGTAGGAAAAGGATCCAAGCGAGATGCCCATGCCCCCGAAGGCGCCCACGTAGACGCCCTGGGAGTCGAAGACCTGGAGGTTCATGCGGATCTCGTCCGCGACCCAGATGCGGCCGTCAGGGGTGACGGCGATTCCCGACGGGAGTGAGAAGTTGCCGGGACCGATGTCGTGGATTCCGAAGCCGCGGCCATAGACGCCGTCGGCGGAGAAGATCTGGACCGCGAGCGGCGTGTTCGCGCAGGCGACCACCACGTCACCGCTCGGCAGCGTCGCGATCGCGGTGATCCCGTCGAGTCGGCCAGGCGCGGCGCCCCGCTCGCCCCAGGTCGAGAGGAGGATCCCCTTCGCATCGAAGCGGTAGACCCGATCGTCCTTGGGGGGCCCTCCCACCAGCACGTCTCCGTTCGGGAGGACGTGCAGCGCGCTTGCGGGGCCGCGCACGGTGGAGGGCAGGTCCAGCCGCCCAGCGGGACGGCCGCGTCGGTCGATGATCGTGACGCCGTCGGCGAGGTTGTCGACGACGAGGTAGCGTCCGTCCCGCGCAACGGCCACGCAGCGGGGGACGCCGGGAACGGAGGATCCGTCCGGCTTGCGGTCGGTGATCTGGAACCGGTCGAGGGGGCGCCCACCGACCGTGAAGACGTCGACCGAGCCTGCGCCGGTGTTCGCCACGACGATCTCGCCCCGGGCGGTGTCGAAGGCGATGCCGCGCGGCTGGTTGAAGCTGGTGCCAGCGCGGAAGCCCCAGACAGCGAGCTGGGAGGTGGCGAGCTTGGGGGCGGGGGCTGCGCCGGTCAGGAAAACGAGCGCCAGCCCGGCCGCGCCCCGCCCAAGGGCGGTTCCGCTGGTTGCTGGACGACGATTTCCGGTGCACGGCATGAGGCAACTCCTCCATGTGAAATCATTCACATTGTCGGCTAAGTCAAACTGCTGAAATACGGTACTGAGGTATTGGGATAGTGATACGTAGGTAGTAGTGGGAGCTACCTGATGGGGGACTTAACCCCTGGGGGCAAATCTGTTAGGCGGTCTGACGGGCTGCGGCGGGAGCGGGAGTGCCGTGGCGAAGTCTTTCAACCAGCCGCACCGTGCGCTCGAGCCCCTCGCGAAGCTCCTCGTCGGAGACGCAGAAGGCGATGCGAACGCGATGGCGTGCTCCGGGATGCGTTGGGTATTCCGGTGCGCCGGACGAAGTGGGCTCCGCCCGGAGAGTGCCGTCCGGCCCGTATTCGGGGACGAGGGCGAAGCCCGAGCCGGGAGCGACGGCGACCCCCTCCTCGCGAAGGAGCCGAAGGGCGAACTCGTCCCCCGTGAGGCCGGTCGAGGAGATATCGGCCATGATGTAGAAGGCGCCTTCGGGTATGTAGTCGGCGAGCCCGGCCGGCTGGAGAATGGACACCGCGAGATCGCGACGTCGGCGGTAGGCGTCGCGCATGCGCTCGATGCCGGGGCGCTCGCTCGCGTCCAGCGCGACGAGGGATCCCCACTGAACCGGAGTGCCCGAGCTGGCCACGAGTGGCTCCTGCACCTTGCGCAGCATCGTGGCCGCCCGCGCCGAGGGGGCGACGATGCACGCGACACGGAGTCCCGTCATCGCGTAGGACTTCGAGAATGTGAAGAGGGTGAACACGCGCCGCTTTTCCTCCGGGAGATCGCGCTCGAAAGACCCCGGCGACACGTGCGCGCCGCCGAAGACGAAATCCTCGTACGCCTCGTCGCTCAGGATCCAGAGATCGCGTTCGAGGGCGAGGTCGTGGAAGGCGCGCAGCGTCGCCTCGGGGAACACGGCGCCGGTCGGATTGCTCGGACTGTTGAGGAGGATCGCGCGGGTTCGCTCGCCGACCTGCTCCTTGATCGCGCCAAGATCGGGCTGATAGCCGCGGCCGAGCGGATAGAACCGCGGGCGCGCGCCGATGAGGAGCACCTGCTGCACGTAGTTCGGCCAGTAGATCGCGGGGAGCAGGATCTCGTCGCCGGGACCGAGCATCAGCTCCATCGAGGCGAAGAGGGCCTGGGTCGATCCGGGCGTGACGATGACCTGTTCCGTCGTCGCGGCGAGGCCGTTCCGGCTCCGCGCCTTCTCGGCGAGCTTCGCCCGGAGCTCTTCCAGGCCCACGCTCGGAGCGTAGTGCGTCTTCCCCTGGCGGAGCGCCTCACAGGCCGCCTCGACCACGCGGGGCGGCGGCGCGAAGTCCGGATCCCCCACGTGCAGGCGGAACACGTGCCCGCCTCCAGCCCGCTCGATCTCGTCCGCCATCCGGAACATGGTTCGAATCGGGGAGAACGGGATCTGCTCGCTCCGGCGGGAGAAGCTCGGCATGGCGCACCTCGGTCACGGGACGTCGACGACACGATGTCGGGAAGCGCCCGATCATACCAGAGGCTCCGGGCGCCGCCACCGGGGACCCGGGACGCCGTTTCGGGGTAGGGCTGGGCGCGCTCGCGGGTTGCCGGGGCGGGCGCCGCTCTGGTAGCCTTGCGGCACACCGGGCACCGGTCCAATCGAAGGTAAATTCAAGGGAGGCAAGGAATGCGATTGTCGAGAGCCGCACTCGTTGTGGCGGCCGTGCTGACGATGGCGGCGGTGGTGGCGCTGGCCCAGGAGAAGGCGGCCACGACGGGTGGGGCGGCGAAGTCCACAACGGCGGCCAAGCCCGCTTCGTCCTCGGCGACGAAGGGCGCGCCCTCGTCGGGCAAGCTCGGGGTGCGGACCATCACGGGCGAGGTGATCGACCCGTCCTGCTGGGTGATCAACGGGGCGAAGGGCGAAGCGCACAAGGAGTGCATGGTCGCCTGCGCCAAGTCGGGCCAGACGCTCGCCATCCTCGAGAAGAAGACGAACAAGGTGTACATCCTGGCCGCCGAGCGTCCCGGCGAGGATCCCAACAAGAGCGTGCTCGACTACGCCGGGCAGCCGGTCCTCGTGAAGGGGAAGGTCTACACGCGAGGCGGAATCATGGCGATCCAGATCGCCTCGATCGAGCCGTATTCGGCCGCCAAGGCGGCGGCGCACTAGGTCACCCGGGGCGCCGAAGGAGCAAGGGCATGACATCGAGAACGACATCGCGACGGCTCGCTCCGGCGCTCATCGCGGCGCTCGCGGTGCTGGGCGCCGGAGGGGCGCAGGCCCCCAAGTCGGCCGCGCCGGCCAAGCAGCCCGCGGCAGCCGCCGGGCATGAGGGCCACGAGGGGCACGCCACGGGCGCGAAGCCCAGGCACGAAGGAGAGCACAAGACGATCGTCGGGGAGGTGATGGATCCGGCCTGCTTCCTCGAGGCGGGATCGAAGTCGATCGGTCCTACGCACTTCCAGTGCGCGGTCGATTGCGTGCGGTCCGGCCAGACGCTCGCGATCTACGATCGCGAGCACGACCGTATCTACTTCGTGGCCGGCGAGCTGCCCGGCCGCAACCCGAACGAGCCGCTCCTGCCGTACATCCACAAGAAGGTGGACGTCACGGGCGTGGTCTACCACCGCTCCGACGCGTGGGGGATCGTGATCTCCAGGGTGACGCCGCACCAGGACAAGGGCGGCGCGGCCCCCGCGCCTGCGGCCAAGAGCTCCGACCATTAGGGTCCCGGCGGGCCGGGAGGGATCCGCACCCACGTGAACTCGCTGGTCCTTCCCCTTGCGGCGATCGTGGTGTTCGCCTTCGCCTACCGCTACTACAGCGCCTTCATCGCCTACCGTGTCGCGCGCCTCGATCCGCTCCGCCCCGTTCCGTCGGTGACGCAGGCGGACGGCCGCGACTTCGTCAAGACGAACCGGTTCGTCCTCTTCGGCCATCACTTCGCGGCGATCTCGGCCTCGGGGCCGCTGATCGGCCCGGTGCTGGCGGCGCAGTTCGGCTACCTGCCGGGCGCGCTCTGGATCCTCTTCGGCGCCGCGCTCGGCGGAGCGGTGCACGATTTCATCATCCTTTTCGCCTCGGTCCGACACGGGGCCGCGTCGCTCTCGGAGATCGTCCGGCGCGAGATCGGATCGGTGGCGCACGGCGCCGCGACCGCGGCGATTCTCTTCATCACGCTGCTCCTCCTCGCGGGGCTCGGCATCGTCGTGGTGAACGCCCTCGCGCACTCGCCGTGGGGCACGTTCACCGTCGCCATGACGATCCCCGCCGCGCTCCTGTTCGGCTGGTACATGTACCGGATCCGGCCGGGGCGCGTGGTCGAGGGCAGCCTGATCGGCGTGGCGCTCATCCTCGCGGCGGTGATCGCCGGACCCTGGGTGGTGACGTCGCCGATCGCGCACTGGTTCACGCTCACGCCGAAGTCGCTCGCGATCATCCTCCCGGTTTACGGCTTCATCGCGGCGACGCTCCCCGTGTGGCTCCTCCTCTGCCCGCGTGACTACCTCTCGACCTACATGAAGATCGGCACGATCGCGCTCCTCGTGGTCGGTGTCGCGATCGTCCACCCGAAGCTCCAGATGCCGGCCATCACGCCCTACATCGACGGGTCCGGACCCGTGCTGCCCGGCATGAAGGTGTTCCCGTTCTGCTTCATCGTCATCGCCTGCGGCGCGATCAGCGGCTTCCACGCCCTGATCGGCTCGGGAACGACCCCGCGGATGGTGCCCGACGAGCCGAGCATCCGCTTCATTGGCT